>CAZFPH010000042.1:0-8370 GCA_964520955.1 uncultured Lachnospiraceae bacterium | reverse complement strand
AGCCACTCCGTAAGAACAGGAAAACACATCAGGCTTTTGCCCCTGAGCGAGCATATTTTTACACTCAGCTTCAGACACATTACGCACAATCACATAAGTTCCCTTATTGTTTTTTTGATAAGCTTCGGCAACTTTATTCAAAAACCCAACTTTGCTAGACAATCCACTTTCAAAAGTATCTATATTCCAAACTTCAATAAACCCACTGTAATCACTTTTATTTCCAACAAAAGACCTGTAAATCAAATCCAAATTTTCATCTGATTTAATATTAACAAACGGCAATGCAATAATAAGCACAACGGACACAACGCACAAAATGAGTCTTTTTACAACCTTTGAAGCGAATTTCTTGTTTTTCATATTAAATTCTATGTGTTTTTTTGCCAAATATGAAAAAAGCAAGGTTTACACCCTGCTATTTTGTAATGTCTTTGTGGTAATAATCAAAGATTGTTTCAGCAAGCATTTCACCAATGCCCTCCACCTGCATCAAATCATTTTTGCTTGCCTTTGATATTGCACCTACAGATTTAAAATGCTTAAGCAACATCTTAACCTTAGTTTCACCAAGTCCCTCGATTTCTGAAAGTGAACTTTTTAATGACTTACCTCTAAGTTCTCTATGGAAAGTTATTGCAAATCTGTGTGCCTCGTTACGCACTCTTTGCAAAAGTTTTAGCATATTATCAGAAGTTTTTAAAATCAAAGGCTTATCCGAGGTTGTTAAACATATTTCTTCATTTGCTTCAGCAAGCGAGATTACTGGAATATCTAACTCCAAATCATCAATAACTTTTTTTGCTGAATTAAGCTGACCAAATCCGCCATCAATAAGTATCAAATCTGGTCTTTTTGAAAAGTTTTCTTTACATTCCTTATAGTCTGTAAGTCTTCTCGTAAGCGTTTCAACCATTGAAGCATAATCATCAGCACCAACAACCATTTTTATTTTAAACTTCCTATACTCTTTGTATGCTGGTTCTCCACCCTCAAAAACAACCATACTCGCCACGCTATAACTTCCGCTAATATTAGAAATATCATAGCCTTCAATTCGCTCTAATCGCTTTAAATTTAGTAGTTTTTTAAGATTTTCCAACGCTTCAGTTGTCATTTTTTGCTTTTTATCAATTCTTTCCTTTGAATGCTCCAAATATTCTTCAGCGTTTTTGAGTGTATTTTTGAAAAGTTCGTTCTTTATACCAATCTTTGGAATGGTTATTTTGATAACCCTGTTAAAAGTCTCCAACAAATATCCTTGCAAAATTTCAACTTGTTCTTCTGTTATATCTTTTGTAACGATTTCTTTTGGAAGTATAGCATTTTCCAGATAATAATTAGAAATAAACGATAATAACAAATCACTTTTTTCCCCAACAACATTTGCCATTGGATAATTAATATGTCCAACGTTTTTGCCCTTTCTAATCATCATAACATTAATGTTAAATGTTTCATCTTGCTCAGCAATCGCAAAAATATCAATATCGTTTTCATTTGAAAGGCTTGTAATTAAATCTTTATCAATATTTTCAACTGATTGAAGTTGGTTTCTTATAACAAGAGCATCTTCAAACTTAAGTTCATCAGCAAACTTGTTCATTTTTTCTCTAAGTTGTTTCTTTATATCGCTAGTCTTTCCGTTCAAAAACTCAATAACTTTCTTAATAACGTCGTTATATTGTTTTTCAGAAACTTCAGTTTTGCAAGGTGCTATGCAATTGCCTATATCCCCATGCAAACAAGCCCTTGAAAGTTTATCTTTTTTGTCAAAATTGATATTGCACCATCTTATTGGGTACGCCGATTTAATAATTGTCAAAAGCTCACTAATTCTCGTGCCTGTAACATAAGGTCCAAAGAGCAAAACATTTGGCTGAGCTTTTGGTCGTCTTGCTATTTGAACCCTTGGATATTTTTCATTCATATCAATTTTAAGATACGGAAATGATTTGTCATCTTTCAGCAAAATATTATACTTTGGCTTATGCTTTTTTATTAAATTACTCTCCAGAGAAAATGCATCAAGTTCAGAATTTGTTAAAATATAGTCAAAATGAAAAATATTGGCAACGAGCGAATAAGTTTTTTGAGTTTTAGGCGTGTTATCAAAATAACTTTTCACCCTACGTTTCAAAACCTTTGCTTTACCAACATAAATAATCTCCCCCAGCTCATTTTTCATAATGTAAACGCCAGGAAGTTCTGGAACTTCTGTTTTAACTCTGTTTAAAAGCTCTTCTCTGTTCATATTTTTATTATAACACAACAAGTCAAGAAAAAAAACAAAACCCATATAATTTGATTTTGTTTTATTCAAATATCAACGTAGATTCTAGTTCCTTAACAATATTATCGTCAAGCATTAGTGAAAGCGAATCGTCAAGCACAGCAAAATCGTTTTTGCTCACAACAGGCCTTTCACAAACAAAACCTAGTTTTGCATAAAACCTTGAAATTATTTGTTTGGTAAGTTTTATATTCTTTTTTGTCTCTAAGTTAAACTCAGAATAATCAAATTCACTAGCAAGTAAATATTGCTCAGGCTTATTTGGAAAACAATTATACATAAAAAGCCCAGACATATCCCTAATAAAATGGCTATCCGCATTTTTTGGATTTAATGATTCATCGCTAATTTTAATATGCATATCAATCATTTTTGGTGGCTTGTTTCCATCAACCAAAATGTTATGCGGAAACAAGTCAGGATAACTCCTTTCACCTCTTTTATACATTTTGTATGCATCAGCCAAAAATTTTTCAAAATCAATATCCGAGAGCGACTCTAGATACTCATTCATTTGAACATAATCTGTGAAATATCTTCTAAGTATCTCTCTGTAAAGGTTTTTATCTTCTGCGTGTGCAATGGTTTTGTTATATTCACTTTCACTGCACAAATCTCGCATCATTTCATAAGCATCTTCTAGGTATCCTAAATATAGTTCTCTTCCTGGCACCCTTTCTTCCAAAATATAGTAATTATGAGCATTTTTATCGCCCTTGGTATAGCGACCAATATTTGGAATTCTTGCCCACGAATATATTTTAGCTATATTTACGCCATTATTTGCAAATCTTTGAACTTCCGAGCAGTAGGCATCAAAAATTTTATCAAAGATCTCCCAATCATCAACGCTTGTGTACTCTTTCAAAATCAGTTTATTTGAAATAAAATACGCAACACCCTCACTACCTGAATAGCTTTTAAATTGCTTGCGTTTGGGTATTAAATCTAATAACATTCCATAATAATCAATCTTTTTATCCATAAATTCCTTTTTAGATTAATTAAAATCCTTTTTGAACCTCTGAGCATATCTCATCAGCAAGTTTCTTTTCAAAAACCTCATAAGCAACCATTTTGCAAGCCTCATAATCATAAACATTGGTCAGCACTGGATTATACATTTGATTTGCCTTTCTGACAAATCGTCTCATAGCAGTAAAACAAGTTTCCATATTTTCCGTCTTCATTTTATTTAACTCGCTAGAGATAGTGCATCTAAACCATGGCATCCAATTTACACTTTCATTATAGTAAAATAGCAAAAACATATCCCTAATTAGCGTAGCTTTAACGCTTTCAGGTTTTTCTTCTCCCTTATCTCGTCCTAAATAAGCATTATCAATAACGGTTAAACTCTTGCCATCAAACATAACATTACCCGCTTGCACATCAGGACCACTAAACCTAGAATTGATTCCAAGTTCATAATCAGTTGAAATAAACCTCTCAAGTTCTGCATCAGGTAACAAATTCAAGGCGTTATTTGTTGCTAAGTACTCTGCAATATGCTCCCTCATAACAAGTCCAAGCAGTTCTGGATTATTTTTTTTGCTGGCTGTAGCAAATTCAAACTCTTCCCTTGTGCAGAACTTTTTGCAAACGTCATACAGCCTAGACACGTCCAAATCAAAAAGTGTTTTGCCTTTTATTTTTTCTTCCAAAATAAAGGTTTCAAAGTTTTTACCAGTCTTGCAAGGCACAGACGCCCACGAATATATTCTTGGAACAGCATAACCAGCGTCACCAAAACTTTTTATCTCTTTGCAAAATTCATTGAACATTGCTAGGTCTTCAACAGGTTCAAAATATGTCTTAACTACAAAGTCGCCACCCACAAAATAAACCTTTCCTTCCGTTCCACACAAAAAACTATACCTATCCAAATTAGGTATTAATTTTTTTAGAACATCATTGTAATTTACTCCGCTGTTTGCTGACATAACTGCAACCTCGCCCACATATATAGTTATTATAACATAAATAACTCAACAAGTAAATAGCTAGAGCAAAATTAACCAAAATTTTATGTAAAGCCCATAAAAATAAGGTGTTATGTTTAACATAACACCTTATGAACTTAATTATTTCCTTCGATATTTGCAAGTTTCGCTTGTTGGTCGGCAATTTCAAGTGATTTAACCATTTCACCAATATCACCATTCATAAAGTTTTCAAGTGAATATATTGTCATATTAATTCTATGGTCTGTCACCCTGCTTTGTGGATAGTTGTAGGTTCTAATTTTTTCACTTCTATCACCTGAACCAACTTGAGTTTTTCTTTTTTCTGCATAAGCAGAATCTTCTTGACTTTGATAGTAGTCATAAAGTTTTGCCTTGAGCCAGTTCATAGCTTTTTCTTTATTCTTGCCTTGGCTTCTTTCATCTTGGCAAGCAGCAATGATACCTGTTGGAAGGTGTGTGATACGAATTGCAGACTCAGTTTTGTTTACGTGTTGTCCACCAGCACCACCCGCTCTGTAATAATCAATTTGCAAGTCTTTTTCATTGATTTCAATTTTTACATCTTTTGCCTCAGGAAGAACCGCATCTGTTGCAGCTGATGTGTGAATTCTTCCAGAACTTTCAGTTACCGGCACTCTTTGAACTCTATGCACACCACTTTCGTACTTAAACTTAGCATAAGCACCCTTTCCTGTTACCATAAAGCTAACTTGCTTAATTATTCCACCTTCAGAGCATTCTTCGTCTAAAACCTCAACTTTAAACCTATTTCTATCAGCATACATTGTGTACATTCTAAAAAGGTCGCCTGCAAAAATGCCTGCTTCATCACCACCAACGCCTGCTCTGATTTCAACAATAACGTTACCCTCATCATTTTCATCTTTTGGAAGGAGTAATATTTTAAGTTCTTCTTCAACCTGTTTTAACTTTTCTTTGCCTGAATAATACTCATCGTTAAGCATAGATATCATATCAGGGTCAGTTTCAGCCTTAAGCATTTCCTCAGCGTCTTTCATATCGTTAGCGATTTTTTCATACTCATCAAATTTTTCAACTATTGGAGCAAGGTCAGATTGTTCTTTTGACTTTTTTTGCCAAACGCTCATATCTGCAAGAACATCTGGGTCAATTAAATCTTTTGTAAGTTCATCAAATCTTTCCTTAATCTTTCTTAGTCTTTCAATCATAATAATTCTCCCACTACAACTCTATCATTATTTCCGTAGTCTTTATAAACTTCAATATTTTTAAAGTTATCTTTCATTAAGTCTTTTAGTGCTTCTGCTTGGTTATAACCAATCTCAAAATATAGCTTTCCACCCTTGTTTAAGTGCTTTGGTGCATTTTTAACAATCTCTCTGTAATAATCAAGACCATCTTTGCCACCATCAAGGGCTAAAATCGGCTCATTATCCTTAACTTCCGTCTCTAGCGTGTCAATTACAGCGGTTTCAATGTATGGCGGATTAGAAACAATAAAATCAAACTTACCTTTCACACTTTTTAGCAGGTCTGACTGAATAAATTCAACATATGCTCCAAGATTTTCCGCATTTTGACTAGCAACCTCAAGTGCTTTTTTGCTAATATCAACAGCCGTAAGTTTTGCACCTGTTTCCTTTTGAATAGTCACCGCAATCGCTCCAGAACCAGTTCCAATATCAAGCACGGAAACGTTTTTGTTTTGACCAGTTATATCTTTGCAGATTATTTCAATCAAAATCTCTGTATCTTGCCTTGGAATAAGTACGCTTTGGTTAACCTTAAACTCCCTGCCATAAAAGTAAGACTTTCCAAATATATATCCAAGTGGGATACGATTAAGCCTTTTTTGAACCGCTTCCATAATTTTGTTTATTTCTTCAGTAGAAAAACTCTCGCAAAATGGAAGCATACTTCTTTGTTTTCCAGTAACTTCAACAATAATCCAATCAATATCTGCAAAGTCAGTTATACCAGCTTTTTCAAACGAAACCTCTAAATTTTTCCTTAATTCTTTATAACCTAACAAAATCTTCATATTTTTCCAAAAAAAATGTGCAGTAATAAAATTACACGCACATTAAAAAGTGCAGACAAAAAGTGCCTGCACATTAATTTCACAGCTATTTCTTGATTCCGTATCTTTTATTGAATCTTTCAACTCTACCACCAGCATCAACAATTTTTTGTGTGCCTGTAAAGAATGGGTGGCATTTATTGCAAATATCAACCTTGATTACATCACCATCTTTTGTTGAACCAGTTTCAAATGTGTTTCCGCAAGCACAAACAACTTTAACTGTGTGATAATTTGGGTGTACATTTTCTTTCATTTCAGTTTCTCCTTAAAATAACATAAGCATTGAAATTATATAACACTCGCAGGCTCTTGTCAAGTATTTTTAGTTTTTTATTTGGTTAGCGAATAAATTTTTAATTACAGCAAAAACTAGGATTAACAAGGAGAAATCAATATGAAATCATCATTCCCTTCTTATGACCCATTAATCCAAACTCTTGAAACTTACTCAGAAGACGCGTACATTTTTTGTGCCCCTGAAACTATCGATTAATCATTCGCAAAAAACATCTCTGTCCTTTGAATAATTTTTGACAAAAGCAATAAGTCTTTTTGCTTTAGATGAAGATATTGGCGTAAAATCGTGATAAGTAACACAAACATTAAATCCAAAAGGCTTTACAGGTGCAAGGTCGTGAACGTGACCAAACATTGTAAGGCAATCTTTTGCGTGCTTTGTTGGTTCGTGCGTTAAATACACCTTTTCTCCAAGCACTCCTGCCTCGAGGTAAATACCATCACGTGTAACATCTTCGAAACCCAAAGCAATCAGTTTCTTTCTAAAATTTTCAAAATTTTCGCCGTAATCTAATCTTTCATAGTTTCCACAAATCAAAGTAACTCTGCCATTAAGTTCTTTGATTTTTTCATAATTTCCGAAATCCCCAAGATGATAAACTTTATCTTCTTTTGAAACCACCTTGTTCCACCTAGAAACAATCTCCCTATCGCATTCTTCAACTGATTTAAATGGCACTTGATTGCGAGAAATCTTGCTCTTTTGAGTAAAATGTGTGTCAGACACAAAAAAGATATCTGCAGTTTTTGAAGAATATTCAACCGACGAAATCTTTTTCATTACATCTTTCCAAATAAACTGCCCTGCTTTTAAATCAAAAACATAGTTTACAAATAACTCTTTATTAAGTTTCTTCTGTTCTTTTAAAAACTCGTTAGCATTTATCTTTTTTTCGCTAAATTTGTCAGGATATAACAAATATGCAACAATCGCAATATCAAACAAAGTTTTACTGCCTGTTATTTGCTTTGTAGTCTCTGAATTTTTTATCTTTAAAGATAAGTATTTGCCAATGTCAGATTTAGTTATATTGTGCTCAAGTTCATAGGTGTCCGTAACAAATTGTCTAGCAACATAAACTGGTAATATTGTGAGATTTACACCGCTTTTTACCACCTGTTCAAACGCAAGCTTGTCACTTGAATAATTCAAATCGTCAAACTTATCAAACAATAAATTGCTCGTGCCAACCCAAACTATATTAACTTTGCTTCTTAGTTTTGGATATAATTTTAGTAGTATTGCAATGTTTGTGAGTGCTCCTGTGCAAATAATTGTAAGCTTCCCCTCACTTTCGGCAAGCATTTTTATTCTTTCAACAGCTGGATTTGTTTCTTTAGCTTCCTTTGAAAAATAACTTCTGCTTCCCTCAAAAACCATATCACTCACGGATTTCCCAAGCAAAGATAAAATCCTTGAAACCTCAAATTTTCCGTCAAGCTGATTTTCCTCAATCGAAACATCTCTAACCTTGCTTTTGAATGGTTCTAAAGTTATTGCCAAAACTTTCAGTTCCTCTGAAGCAAGTGCATAACTCACCGCAAAACTATCATCGACGTTTGCAACATCTGTGTCCATAATAACATTAATTTTTTCTTTTTTATTCATAGCCTTATTATACAATTTTTTCTATTTAATCAAAATAAAAATAGGCGTAACGCCTATTTTTATTATTTTTTAATGAGCAATAATTTAATTTCTTCACCATTAAGGTCAAGGGTTTGTGCATTTTCTTTTATCACAATTT
>CAZFPH010000041.1:0-8514 GCA_964520955.1 uncultured Lachnospiraceae bacterium | reverse complement strand
TCAATATATTAATTTGTCAATTTGCGTTTGTTCCGTGTGGAACGCATTTAATATACCAAATCTAAATTATTTTGTCAACACCTTTTTTAAATTTTTTAAAAAATTTTTTAACAAGATTTATTTTTGATATATTATCGTGATTTTTTGTTACCAAATTGCTCACGACCATTAGAGAATACTACTTTTGTCTTATTTTGTCAACACCTTTTTTAAAAAATGTTAACAATATTTATATATTCCATAATCTATATATATTATTACATAAAAAAGAAGTCGTTTTGCCGACCTCTTTTATTTATCTAATATTCTTTTTCTCTCAAGTGCTGAAACTGAAAAGCAGTTCTCTGCATCATTGTTAAAGATAAGTTCTGCTCTTCTCCTTGACTTTGCCATAGACCTTTTGGTTTGAACAACTGCGTGCTTTTCATCGTAGCCCTCAATTAAAAGAGAATTTTCTATGCCTGCCCTAAATACATCTTCCCTGATTGGGATACTCGAAACTCTTATTTTGTCAATAACTTCAGTAAACTCTTTTAAAAACTCAAAGTTTTCATAATAGCTTTCCATATCCCAAACATTAATATTCATCTCGCCGTTTCTAAATATTTCAAACTCTTCGTAAATGTCACCATACCCATATCTATGAATATGACGAGATATAGCATAGTTGTTTTCAAGGGCATTATATCCTTGTTCTTGAAATTTTACCATTAAAGATAATATCTCTTTTATCTTTTGTATTTGTGGCGGAACCACACAGGCAAGAGTTATCAAAAATTCAGGATAAAACACCATTGGTATTGCATCGTATTTATCTATATCATAAAAATCGCTTTTTATTCCGGCATCTTTATACATTTGCTCAATAAACCTAGAAACATCATAGAGTTTATTGCCTTCTTTTCTAAAATCTCTAAAATAAGCAGGTATTTTCACCCTTGAATTATAATTTAGTCCAAGTTTTTTTGCTGTCTTTCTGCAAATTGTGTTATCGACAACCATTTTTTCCAAAATATCATTATCATAAAGTGCAGCTGTATCACTATATATATGTATTTTTTTCTTTCTAAATTTGTATGCATCGCTAAGTGGCAATAGTGCATAGTTATACTGCAAAAATGGCTCTTTTCTTGTTTTTATTGAGTCCCAACAAACATCAGCGTAATATAAACCATCAATGCCGTACTTATCATCTCTTAAATAAACAATATTATTTTGATGCGAGCCAGCCTTTTTTGTTTTTTCATTATAAACATCAAGGTTCTGCGTTTCACAAAATATTCCTACTTCTTTACACATATATTGCAAAAGCTTTGAATAACCCACGCAAACAATATCTGTGCTGTTCATAACTGAAATGATTCGCCTAGAATTTTTAGGCTTGTCTTCACTTTCACTATATACAAAAGAACTAATATATCTATAAATCATCAAATACTTTTCAAACGGTGAAGCGTTTGTTTCTTTGACATATTCTGCAAAGGCTTTGCATTTTATGTAGGCTGAAAGAGTTTCATCTAAAGAATATTCAACATTATCTTCAAAAAAACCTATTTTTAATCCACGCCTTTTAGAATATTCTTCAAGCTCAATGAAACTTTCAAAATCACGTGCTGTATAATCAAAATTATTAAAATCAATATTTATTTTTGGAATATATCCAAGCCCAACAAACTTATCTATGCACTTTGCAACCATATCAAAAACAGGCCCATCAAAAGATCCGAGCCTGAAATTAAGTATTATCTCTTCCGCATCTACTTTTTCATACTCTCTTTCAAGAGCAATTTCAAGTTGCGATAAGTCGTCAAATAATTTTGTTTGAATATATCTTGCCATTTTTGCCTTATATTACACCCACAGCCTTTTTAACTCTTTCAATGGTTTCTTTTGCAATAACTCTTGCCTTTGCTTCACCTTTTTTAAGCAACTCTTCAACTTCATCAAAATGAGCCATATAATAATCATATTTATCACGCATTGGCTTTAAGTAGTTATTCATAATTTCAAAGAGAGATTGCTTTGCTTCTGCCCAAGATAAGCCTGTGTTAAACTTCTCTTCCATTCTTACAATATCAGCTTCAGTTCCAAAAAGTTTAATGTACTCAAAAATTGTTGAATCAAGAGGCTTTGGTTCGGTTGGAAGAGAACTATCCGTCTTTATTCCGCTAATAAGCTTTTTAAGTTTTGTTTCGTCACAAAAAAGTGGAATCTGATTTCCGTAGCTCTTGCTCATTTTTCTGCCATCAAGTCCTTGGAGAACCGCCGTCTTTTCCTGAATTCTCTCTTGTGGCACAACCAAACAGTAACCATACTTTTTATTAAAATATTTTGCAATATCTCTTGCCATTTCAACGTGTTGTTTTTGGTCTGCACCAACAGGAACAAATTTTGTGTTAAATAATAAAATATCTGCAGCCATCAAAATTGGATAGTTATAAAGCCCCATATTAATGCCATCATCAGCATCTTTGCCCATTTCAGTATTGGCCTGAGTACAAGCTTTATATGCGTGAGCCCTATCCATAAGTCCCTTTGGTGTAACATTCATCAAAATCCAACAGAGTTCTGTTGTTTCAGGAATTTGGCTTTGACGGTAAAACATAACTTTTTCTGGGTTAAGACCGCAAGCAAGCCATGTGCAAGCAAGTTCTTGGTAATATTGATTCATTTCTTCTTTTGTTTTAAGCGAATTTAATGCGTGATAATCTGCAATAAAATAGAAATTGTCAAATTCATCATTATTACTCATTTCAATAGCTTGTTTTATAGCCCCAAAATAGTTGCCTATATGAGGTGTGCCCGTTGGCTTAATTCCTGTTAATACTACTTGTTTCATAATCCACCTACTTTTTTATAACTTTGCTAATTTCTCCGCCACCAATAAGGTTGTTGTAATCGCCATTTTCGTCAGTGCCATACAAAACTGCAAATTGACCAGTTGTCACTGCCCTTTGCTTTTCATAAAAATTTATTAGCACCGAACCATCTTGGTTGATTTTAACCCTAACCTTTTGGTCAGCTTGACGATACCTAAACCTTGCCACGCAATCAAATTCTTGCATTTCTGGCACGCTTGGTATCCAGTTAAAATTATCACACACAAGGGCGTCTGAATAAAGAACATCGCCATTTCCCTGTGCAACATATAAAATATTATTTTTCGTGTCTTTGCTTGCAACAAACCAACACTCGCCAGTTGTTCCAAATCCGCCACCAATGCCGAGCCCCTTGCGTTGACCGAGGGTATACTTTGAAACTCCTTGATGTGTGCCCACTTTTTTCTGCGAAGCAATGTCTATTATATCCCCTGATTTTTCAGGGCATACTTTTGACATATAATCTTTAAACTTCTCCGAACCCACAAAGCAGACATCAAAACTATCTTTTTTGTGTGCGGAAACTAGCCCATTTTCCTCTGCAATTTTTCTAACTTCTGTTTTTGTTAAACTTCCAAGAGGAAAGATTGCCTTTTCAAGTTGCGACTGAGAAAGCTGGTTTAAAAAATAAGATTGATCCTTTGAATCATCCACAGCCTTTTTTAAAATATGCTTGCCGTCCACGTGCTCAATATTTGCATAGTGACCTGTTGCAAAATAATCTGCACCTATTTTGTTTGAATACTCAATAAACGGGCTAAACTTTACATTTTTATTGCATAACACACAAGGATTTGGAGTTTTTCCACTTTTGTAAGTTTCCACAAAATAATCCTTTACTTTTTGCATTTCATCTGTGTAACTCACAATCTCGTACTCAATACCAAGGCTTTCGCACAGAGATACCACACTTTTTGCATCTTCCTTTTCAGCCTCTTCACTAGCACCAAGCATATGCAACCCAATAACATTAGCACCTTGCTGTTTTAAAAGCAAAGCACAAACAGAGGAGTCAACTCCTCCGCTCATACCCACAACAACAGTTTTGCCTTTAATGTTCTTTTTTTGCATAATTATTTCTTCTTTTTTGTTTTTACTACAACTTTTGCTTTCTTTGGCTTTGAGTGTTTATCTTTATCATTATCCACAGCATCTTCACCGCCATCGAATTCAGAAATTTCAGAGATTGTGTTTTCTTGCTTTAATTGTTCTTTTAACTCCTTGAGTTTTTGGTCTTCTTTTTCTTCGTATTCTCTGATTTCTGCATCGATTTTTTCTTGCTCAGCTTTTTTAGCCTGCTTTGCTTTTTCTTTTTCAATTAATCTTTGTCTTCTATCGTGCTTCCATTCGTCATAGTTGCGTTTTTTCCTTTGCCACCAAACTTTGAACTTAACGTACCAAGGCTTGTAATAAAATTCTTCATCGATATATTTTTCACCAAGCTTTGCTCTGGTTTTAACATTCATACCAAAAATGAATGCTTCTTTTTGTGTTTTGAATTTAAAGCTACCAAAGGCAATGTTAATGATATCACTTGCCCACAAAATAAGGTTAACAAAACCCGCTCCGCCACCAATCGATATCTGAATTGAAGCAAAAAATTTACTGATCGTCGCAAGATAAACAACGCCAACCCACAAAATTAATGAAATAACTGAAACTGCACCCTTTTTGTAGTTTTTTGCATAGAAATTGTGTGCACCTGTCCAGCCAAGGAAAATTGCAAGAAGCAGAAGTTTTGCTTTACTGATATTTTCTGGTCTAATTTTTGCTGCTTTGTTAACTTCTTTTTTAATTTTACTCCTTGCAAAAGAACGATCGGCAAGCTTATAAAGTTCCCACCACTTAATCTTTGGCTCGCGATAATCACCACGAGCTTTTTTAACGCTATAATTCTTTTGATATTGCTCTTCGAGAATTTTTCCCTTTGCTTCACCAATAAGTTCAACGTCAGCGGTGTCGATATTAAATTCACCATTTTCGTCGAGTTCAAACTTTGGCGATAATTTTTTAGATTTAGAATGATTTAAATAATCGTCCTTATCTTCTTTTGCATTGGTTGCATATTTGCTGAAGTCAGTTTTGAGAGCGTCTTTTTCTTTTTTCTGTCTACGCTTTTCTTCTTTCTTTTGAAGCTTAGCTTCTTTTCTGAGCTGACTTTTTGTTTTTATAGGTTCACTTGTAGACTCTTGTACTTCATCGTCTACCAAAGTCTCGTCAAATTTCATCTTGCTAACAGGAAGTTTGCATCTTGGACAAACTTTATCATTTTTTGTAATTTCTGACGCACATCTTGGGCATTGTTTCATAATCTCACCAATTCCTTATAATAATTCAAGTTAAGTGTATCACAAAAAAATATAATTGTAAATTGTTTACCCAAATTAAAAAGCAAGGAAATCCTTGCTTTTGGCGGTTTTATGATAAAATTCGTGACGCATTTGGACTATATGTGCTGTCAAGGCCTTCAAAAACAAGCCTCCTGTATGTTCCAAGACTTTCATAAGGTTCAATATATTCAACACTAAGCGATTTTAATCTTGATTCAAGTTCTCCAGCATCTTTGCATCCTGCAAAAAATCCGTATTTTTCCAAATCTCTTTCTGTTAAATAAATTACAGTTTCTGTTGATTTTTTATCGACAATTCTTCTGCATCTATGTGTTGCTAGATATTCATCAACACTATTAAATCCTAATCTTTTTGAAAGCATAAAAAGTTCATCATAAAGTTTTTCATACTTGGTTGCAAAACCTTTTTGAATAACTCCATCTGGATAAATTTCGGCAAGTCTACCAAAAAGTTCACCATCTCTTCTTCTAAGTTCGTCAAGTTGAATGGTTTTGCTACTATTTTCCAAACTATCGGTATCAATTCCAAATGATTCAAACAATTCTTTTGATGTGAAAAATCCTGAAACATTTTGAGCGGATTCAACCTTGTATCTAAGATATGGGTCTTTTGTGGTGATTCCTCTAGTTGTGCCGTGCCTAGCATAATAGTGTGTAACCATTTGCCTAACAGCACTAATTGTATCTGCTTTAAAACATAGAGTGTACTTAAAGTTTGTATGCTCGTTTATAAATCTATCGAAAGTGTAGCCAGAAATCTTGAGTTTTGCACAAAGGTTTTTAAAATATGGTTCATACTTTGGCGAAAAAATCTCATCGATGTTTCCATTTTTTGCAATTGTTGAAAGTTCAGCAATGATTTTGGCGATATTTTTTTCGGTTAGCACAATTCTTGATTTTGGAAGTGCTTCATAGTTGTGTTCTTCAAAAACCAGTTGTCCATACTCTGGGCGATAAACATCAATGATGCCTTGAAGTTTTTGTGCATGGCTTAAGCCGTTTTTATTGTTTTTTAAATAACGCCTTGCTTCAGGACTAAGCACATTTATTGGAAAAGCGTTATATTTAGCATAGAATTTTTTATATGCTGAATCTAATTCTGTAAGAAGACTGATTAGATGCCTTGAGTCAATCACTTCATAGTTAACATATCCGTCATTTGCAACAAGAGACGCAATAACATCTCTAAATGACCTGCCAGTTCCCTTTCCTAAATCCTTAATTTTATACATATCACTTGTCGCAATATCTTCACGCCTATACTCGCCACCAGACTCAATTTGCAATAGAACAAGACTTTCTGCAAGAGGTTTTAACGCTTCAGGACAATCTTCTTTAACATAGGGGATTTGTGGTCCGTTTGTTATTTTGAAAAGTTCTCTTTCAACGTCATGGATTCTTGATATTAACCTTTCCCTCCATTGTGCTTTTGCTTCTTCAAAATTTAATTCTTCTGTCATATTTAACTCCCCCATAGTTCTGATAATATAATTATATCATAAATAAATTTAAATTTCAATAGGCAATAAAAAAGAGGGGTTAGCCTCTTTAATCTGTTAATGCACTGCCACAAGAAGAACAATGTGAAAGTTCGGAAGAGTTTTTAACACCACAATATTTGCAGTAAACAAACTTTTTGCCCTTTGTCATCTTCTTGTTTATTATTTCAAAATATGATGTAACCTCAACAAGTGCTTTTGACATATTTCTGTAAATTTCCGAGTCCATTCCAACACCGCTTCTAACAAAATCGTAGACTAGGTTTGTGTCGTTTTCATCATTAACAATTAATAGTAGCTGGAGTTTTTTGCAAATATCACTGCTTGTGTTTGAAGAGTAAGTGCTGTTTAAAAGAATATTGTAATGCATTTTTGATTCTACATTAACGCCATTGTTTTCAATAATTTTGTAACCAACAAAATCCGAGAAATCCACAACCCTTATTCTTTTGCTTGAGTAGTCGATAAATGCAAATTTGTTTGCAGTGTTATCCACAAGAAGCATCATTTTTTCTATATCCCTTTCACCAGTTCTTGGTGATGGTAACAAAAATGTTCGTGAAATTTCAAAATCAATCTCGTCAAGTGTGTCTAGGACTTTTTCGTTCATAGCCTTTATACTGTTGGTTCCGAGTTTTTTATCGTTAACTACCCTGATAATGCTGAGAGCAGTAATCATAACGATTGCAAAAATCACTGTTTCGATAGCGATTATTGGGAACAAAATAGTCATTAATGAAATGCTTTTTGTCTCCAACTTTTGATTTTTGTAGTACAATTCAACATCTGAATAATCTATGTTTTTGTCGACAAACTCAACTTGAACGTAAACTTCTTCACTGTCTCTAACCAAAACAAAAGAACTCTTTCCACCATTAAAACTTACTGCCTTGT
The DNA here is from genome assembly GCA_964520955.1 of uncultured Lachnospiraceae bacterium. Taxonomy (GTDB): domain Bacteria; phylum Bacillota; class Clostridia; order Christensenellales; family UBA1242; genus RGIG1681. Next base: position 892 of record CAZFPH010000041.1, on the reverse strand, counting down.
GAATATAATTTCCTGAATACAACTTAAAATCGCTCAAATATATTTCATCAGAAGAGTTATCTGGCTTGAGGTTGTAAAACACAATTGTTTGGTAGAACCTACTGCCGTTTGTTCCACCCTTGCTTGTGATTGCAACACTTTCTTTTGACGAGTTGACGCTATAGAAAATTGAATATCCAACCGCCAAAAAATAGATGGCAAAAATCACAATAATAGCAACGAGACAAGCTTTTGCTCCAGAACTAAGACCACCTGAACCTTTGCCGTTATCTTTTTTTAATTCAATGTTTTTTATCATAAAATCTTCCTTTGCTACTATAAATATATAATATAACTTAAAACAATTGCAACCATTTCGTAACAGCATTGAAAATCTTTTTTTATAAAATAAAAATGGAGATCTACCTCCATTTTTAGTCTAACAATCCACCGCAAGACGAGCAGTGTGAAGAATCGCCAGGATTCTTTGCTCCGCAGTATTTGCAATACACATACACTTTGTCTTTTGGTGTATTTTTGATAATAATATCTAAATATGATGTGACATCGATAATCGATTTTGATATTTTTTTGTAGATATTAGAATCGATTGAAACACCACTTTTGATAATTTCGTAAACAACATTTGTATCCTTTTCATCATTTAAAACAATAACAAATTGCAATTTTTTGCACACATCTTTTGTTTCTGTGGTTGTATAAGGTATATCAAAAATGCCAATGAGCATTGACGACTGAACCTCTACTCCATCATTTTCAAAGATTTTGTAGCTGACAATATCTTTAAAGTCCACAATTTTTAATTTGAGGTTTTGATAATCGATAAACGCCATCTTTTTATTTTTATCGTCCACACACAACATAAGTTTTGATATATTTTCAACACCTGTTC
>CAZFPH010000040.1:2187-8610 GCA_964520955.1 uncultured Lachnospiraceae bacterium | reverse complement strand
TGAAAATTTTAGAAAGTGGTTTTTGGAAGATTTGATTATTGAGAAAACTAAAAACAATATTCTTGCTCCGGGCAAAATTGATGAACTTGCACAAATGGTTGTAGATAAATTTAATGAAGAACTTGAAAACAATATTGTGCTTAAATGCTTGAACAGAGAGTTGGCGCAAGTAAATGCTTCAATCAATTCAATTTTATCTAACATTCAAAACGGAATAGTGAATAGTTCTGTAAAAGAGATACTTTATAAACTTGAAAACGATAGGGCAAACATTGAGGTTAAGATTTCAGAAGAAAAGGGCAGACAAGCCCAGCCTCTTGAATTTGAAGATGTGAAAAAGTTTATAACGATGTTCACTAAAAAAGATTACAGCGACATTTATGAAAGAAATGAATTCTTCTGCAGATTTATCAAAAAAGTCATTATGTTCAACGACAAAATGATTATCATTTACAATGGAAATTTTAATCCTGCAAGTGAAGTGTCTATTGATAACAATGAAGCCTTTGAAAAACAAATAATTGAAAAATTAAAACAAAAAAAGGATTGTCCAAGTGACAATCCTTTAAATTTTAATGAAAAAATCCCACTAATGACGCAGTCCGTCTTAATGGGATTAGATGGCGGAGGAATAGGGATTCGAACCCCAGGTAGCTTTCACTACGACGGTTTTCAAGACCGCTGCATTCGACCGCTCTGCCATTCCTCCATATTCAGTTATGTTAACCTGCGGTCAAGTTAACAATACATAGTATATGATAACTTGGTTTAAAAATCAAGTGTTTTTTTTTATTTTTTAATTTATTTTTGCTCAGGGGGTTATTCTTTGTTAATATTGTTTATGAAGAGGCGGTTAGCATACAGTGCTTGAAATTAGCAAAAGTAATGATAATTTTATAATATTAAGGTTTTATAAATACCAGAGAGTCATTGCAAGTTTTATATTTTTCAAGGCGTAGAAAAATGTTTTATAAAAAATTATCTATATATAAGGAGTGTTAAAAATTTTAAGCCAAAATAAACTTTAAAAGGTAAGAGTTTAAGGAAAAGTTTAGTTAAAGTTCGGAGCAGAGCTCGGAGGTGGAAAGTAGGGAAAACATAGTTTATACAAATGCAAATAAAAACATCAGCAATTGTATGGACTCAAAAGTAAAATCCCTTTGAGGCACGTTTCAAATGCTGATGTCTTTATTTTATTTTTGAAGAGCTGTTATTGCGTTATCAAACTCGGTTTGTGAGGTGTGATAAGTGCAAGAAGGGTTCGAGACTGAGTAATCAAAGAATGTTGTGGCATCGGCTGGGGAATTATTAATCACGAAGGTTGAGCTTAAGTTTAAGACAAGATTATTTTCCATACTGCTTTGATTTGCACCATAAGCCACGATGCCTGCAACATATTGTGTTTTATTTGTTGCTGTAACATTTGATGTGATATTTCCAGAAAAATAGCAATTTTTTATGTATTTACTATTTGGATTGTTAGAAATGTTATATCCGATTATGCCACCAGTAAATGCTTGCAATTGCTCCTCGTTAGAAGAAGAAAAATTGCAGATTACTGAGCTGGTGCTGAATGAAGAAATAATATTTGATGAATCAAAGTAGCCAACAACACCGCCTACATAGAAATTTAAATTATTATTTGAACTGGTAATTTCAGAAGAGGTGAGTTCAAGGATTGCACCTGAAGAGCAGTCATTGATTGTTGCATTAACGGTTCTTCCAATAATTCCACCAACTGTTAGCGTGCTTTGGTTTGAATGATTAATCTTAAGGTCACAAGTGTTTTTAACTTCACATTGTTTGAATGTTGAGCCATCTGCATAGCCACAAACAAAACCAAAGTTATAATTTGTTGAGTGTTCAACTTGTTTGGTGCTTTCAAGGTCAACATTATCAAGTTTAATTTTGTATATATAGGCGTTTTTACAATATCCAAACAATCCTGAATAATTTTCACCTTCATCACCAGAAAGTGAGATTTTTAGGTTTGAAATTGTGTATCCATTGCCATACAACTTTCCAGAGAATGGTTTTTGTTTTGTTCCAACAGGTGTCCACGAAACGTTTGAAAAATCCAAATTGTTTTTAAGTATTATTGTTGACGAAAGACCATTGGATTTTGAAAAGACGTCTACAAACTCGGCAGTTGTTGTGATTTCGTAAGTGGTTTCTGCTGAAGCGTTGTCATTATTATCTTTTCTTCCTGTTAAAAACAAGCAAACCAAGATAATAGCAGTTATTATAATAATCAAGCAATAGGCAATTTTTGCAAAGAATTTATCATTTGCACGCTTATTTACCTCATTAATTTTTCTGGTTTTTTCAGCGTTAATCAGTTCACGTTTTCTCTCTTTTTTCTCGGTTGCAATTAGTTCAAGTTTGTCAAGTTCGCTCTTCACATAAGGCATATCGTCAGAATCGACATATTTAAGTGCGATTTTTGCATACTCAAGATAATCGTTTGTTTCAGGGATTTTATTAAAGTTGCTGGTTTTTGCTTTTACAACCCCAAAATACCCCTTGTAGTTTTTTTCATCGAGTTCGATAACTCTTTTATAGATTTCCTCGGCTTGCTGATATTCCGCCTGATAAATATAGGTTTCAGCCTGCTTTAAAAGGTTGCCAACTTCCATCTTGTTTTCAATATCAATTTCTTTGTTAGCTTTAATGAAGTTTAAATCCTTTTCATCAAGCAGTTCAGACAGCATATATGTACTACCGCAATGCGTGCAAGTAACCATTTGAGCATCGTCGTTATATGTGAGACCACTCCCACAGTTTTTACATTTTAAAGAAACGAAAGACATTTTTACTCCTTTATTACACCATATATAATAAAAAATTTTACAAGATTTGTAAATGAAAAAACGTGCCTTTAGAATTTTTAAATAAAATATAAATCAAACTATAATATAAACAGGGAATTATTTGACTTTAAAAAATAAAATCGTTAAACTTTAATTAAGATAATGAAAACAACATTTAGAATGAAAAGTTTATCAAAGAAGATGGTCGGTGCATTAATTTTATGTGCCGTTGTTTTTGTGTCGGTCTTTGTTTTGGGGATAGGTGGTAGTTCTCAAACAAAAAGTGAAACAAGAGCGTATAACTATGCTGATTCAAACTCGGTTGTAACATCGCTTACAAATCAGGGTTCGATGATTGAAGACTCTTACAGCCTGCTCACGAACTATCCAGTTGTGCCTGAAAACCAAACAAATTCTGAGCTTTGCTGGATTTACTCTTCAATGAAAGCGTTAGAAACATCAATAATGGTTCAGGCGAACGAGTATTATAATTTTTCGGATATTGCCACCGCTTATATGGCTTATAAAATGAATGTTAAGGCATCTTTGAACGCAACAGGCAGATTTGAAGACTTTGTTCAAGTTGCTTTGACTTATGGACTGGTTTATGAGAGTGAATTTGGCAATGAACACTATTTTGATATTGACGACAACAATATTGATTATTATGATTATGTGTTAAGCTATGCTGATACTTGCATTTCAGACAATTGCAAGCCAGTTGCTCTTTATTCAAACACCGAATATAAAAATTCAAATCAGGAAAGAAGGCTCAATATAATCAAAAGATACCTCAAAACTTATGGTGGTCTTTTTTGTGGCATTGAAGCAGGTGTAATTTATTCTAGTGGCGTTAATGTTTATGAAAATGACCCATACAAAGAAACAGATGGCGGTATGTATTTAAGTGGAAACCACGCAGTTTGTTTGATTGGTTGGAATGATGATTATGGATTTTTGGCACTTAATAGCTGGGGCGTGGAAGAACCAAAGTCTTATCAAACATTCTACATTCCATACAGCTATGTTTATATTCAAGAAACATTAAATGGCTTTATTTATGATAATAGCGAAGATGATGTAAGCCTAACTTATTCTTCAGCTAATAATTTTTCGACTAATATAATGGATAGTAGTGTTTTAATTAGCAATATGTTTTGCTACGGCGAAGAAACAACATTAACATATATCCTTTCTGATAGTGTTAAGTTTGAAAATGTTTATGTTAACATTTATAAAGGCACTGAGCTTGTTTCAAGCAACTTTAGGTTCACCTATAACGATAATACAAGGCAGGTGACAATTACACTTAAAGACGACGCATCAGGCTTTGTTGGCGGAACTTATGTTTTAAAATTTTATGAGGACAAGAGCTTTGTTGCATCGAAAAGTCTTTATATTTTCACTGGCACAGAGGTTTCGTATTTCAAGCTTCAAAAGAATGATACTGGCTCGTCGGTAGACAGCACGTTGCTAATGAATAGCTTTGTTAATCAAGATAATAGTGAAACTTTCTATATTTCTTCAATTGACAGTTACACTTTGTATTTTTACTTAACACCATTTAATAATTGGAAAAATTTGGGAACTAGCCTTAATTATAGCGTTAGCAATTTGTATAAGTATGAATACGACGGCGAAAATTATACCAAAATAGACACCGGAACAGGGTTTACTTACGAAAATGGTATTTTGAAAGACTTTTCAAACTGCTATGTTATACATATTCCAGTTCTTAACGAATTCAAAGATTCAAAACTGGAATTTACAATAACAGTGAATTCAACAGCTTACTTTGGTGTTAGCCGTGAGTATGTTGTCACTTTGTTTGCGAGCAAAACTGCATCAACAAAAACAGCTGATGCAAAGATTGTTCACTATGAACTTAATGGTGGCTTGAACTCGCCATATAACGTTAAAAGGTTGCCACTTGCAAGCCGTGATTCAAATATTTCAGAATTTGAGCTTTATGAGCCAACAAAATTAGGTTATGACTTTATTGGTTGGTATACTGATTCTGGTTTCAATAACGAAATTTACACTCTTAATGGTTCAACAAGTGCGGATATAACACTTTATGCAAAGTGGAGTGAAGACAACACAAGTTACTTTTTGTCGACTTTGGCACTTTCCAATGTTTATGAGTATGACGGAACTCCGAAGAGCTTATCTTCAGACATTGTTTATGGAGACAAGGTTAAGTTAAAATACAACTTTACTGTTTTGAATGAACTTAGCTATTACAACTTTAGTGCAGTTTACTACTTGTCAGTGAACGGCGTGCAAAAGAGCAAAGCAGAACTTGGTCAGCTAACGACAGAGTTAGAGTTTGATTTTGATTTAAATACATTAAAAGTTGGAACATATGTCATTAATATCAATACCGTTGTGGTCGTTAGCCATAGTTTGAGTATTAGTCAAACTAAGTCGGTTAGATTTGTGGTTACTCAAAAGTTGATATCATTTGAATTTGATGAACTTGAATTTGTTTACGATGGACTGGCTCATAGACCAAAAATTAGCGTTGAAGAAAATGGTTTTTACGCTGAAGATTTGGGAGAAAATTCGGTTTCAGATATGTTTACTGTTTCTGATGTGACAGCGGTAAATATTGGAAGTTATACCTTTGAAATACTTGGCATTGACAACACAAACTATGCAATTGAAGGCACAAGTTCTTGCACTATTATAGTTAATCCTAGGGAAATAACAATTATGTGGAATGAACTTTCAAAAACGTATAATGGCGACAGCCAAATACCTGATTTTGAAGTTGTAAATAAAGTTGATGGCGATAGTTTAAATGTGAAAATTGATACAAGTGATTTTAAAAATGTTGGCAAGTACACTGTTGGTTCAAGCATAATAAAACTTGATAACTCGAACTATATCTTGGCTCAAGAAGGTAGTGAAATTTTTGAGATTTTACCAGCAAAATTAACCATTAAATTTGATAATGTCAATGAAAGGATTCAGATTTCTCCAGCTTACAGAAAAAAGCCAACCTATGTTATTGAGGGTTTGCTTTATGATCCAGAGGCTAATCTTGATATCACGATAAAAACAGATGGTTTAACGGTTGAAAAAAGCGGAGTTTATCCAATTACTGCAACATATGACAACATAAATTATGATATTGAGTTTGTAGGTGCAAGCTATATTCTTTCAGGAGATTATTCGGTTTATTACAAGCTTCCAAATCGTGAAGTTTATATAGAAAACGTCAAAGAGGGTGAAAATCCAAAGGGAATAAATAATGATATTTACAAGGTATCAAAACTTGCAAAAGTTGAGTATTCTGAAGAGCTTGTTAACAATTACGAAGATATGTATATTGACGTCACAGTGACAGATTATACTTGGATTGTTGTTGTGGGCGTTATCATTGTGGCTTTTGCTGTAATTTACTTGGCACTTACCCACAAGGCAAGAAGAAATAAAGTTTCTTAACAAAAATCACCAAATGTTGGTGATTTTTTTGTTAAATGTGGCAATATATTCTTGAAATTGAAAGGGAATGTGCTATAATAAGACTTGTTTAAGGAGCAAATAATGGAAAAATTAGATATAAAAAAGATTTGAAATTTTAGTTTTATAGAAGCTTAACAACTAA
>CAZFPH010000040.1:1215-2177 GCA_964520955.1 uncultured Lachnospiraceae bacterium | reverse complement strand
AAAATCCATCTGAATTTGAGGGTAAACTTGTTAAAATTGCTGGTTGGGTAAAGTCAGCAAGAGGCGGAAAAGCCTTTGGATTTTTAGATGTTAATGACGGCTCTTGTTTCAAGGGCGTGCAAGTTGTTTTTGATGCAGACAAGCTTGCAAACTTTGATGATGTTGCAAAGCTTAACACGGGTTCAAGTGTTACTGCTGAAGGTATTCTCATTTTGACACCAGAATCAAGACAACCTTTTGAAATTCAAGCAAAAGCTGTTGAAATTTTGTCAGCAACAGATGCAGAGTATCCTCTTCAAAAGAAAAAGATGACTCTTGAGTTTTTGCGTGAGCAAGCATACCTAAGACCAAGAACAAATACATACAATGCAGTGTTTAGAGTTAGAAGTGAGTGTTCTTATGCAATCCACAAATTTATGCACGATGAAGGCTTCACTTATGTTCACACACCAATTATCACAAAGTCTGACTGCGAGGGTGGTAGCCAATTATTCAAGGTTTCTACACAAGATATTTACGCACCAAACAATAATTTGAATCCAGAGGACGAACTATTTGGAGGCAAAACATTTTTGACCCCAACTGGTCAGCTTGAGGGCGAAGCAATGGCAATGGCTCTTGGTAAAATCTATACATTTGGACCAACTTTTAGGGCAGAAAACAGTAACACAACAAGGCACGCAAACGAGTTTTGGATGATGGAACCAGAAATTGCATTTTGTGATCTTGATGGGCTTATGGATTTTGAGGAAAAGATGATTAAGTATGTAATTTCTTATATCCTTGAAAACTGTAAAGACGAGCTTGAATTCTGCAATAAAAATATTGATAACGGCTTAATTGAAAGACTTCAACTTGTTGCAAACTCTGAATTTGGCAGAATTACATACACCGATGCTATCGAAATTTTGAAAAAGAACAATGATAAGTTTGAATTCAAGGTTGAGTGGGGCTGTGATATT
>CAZFPH010000040.1:0-1205 GCA_964520955.1 uncultured Lachnospiraceae bacterium | reverse complement strand
GCAAGACGAGGGCGGAAAGACAGTTTCTGCTGTTGACTGTCTTGTACCTGGCATTGGCGAACTTACTGGTGGAAGCCAAAGAGAAACTGATTATAACAAGCTTGTTTGCAGAATGAACGAACTTGGACTCAAACAAGAGGATTACTGGTGGTATCTAAATCTTAGAAAATTTGGTTCTGTTGAACACTCTGGTTTTGGAATTGGTTTTGAAAGACTTGTTATGTATGTTACTGGTATGAGTAATATTCGTGATGTTGAGCTTTTTCCAAGAACGCCTAATAACTGTGAATTTTAATAAAATCCCGCCTTTTTGGTGGGATTTATTTTTTGTTCCAAAAAGTTGATTTTTAATATGGGTTAATGGTAATATTGGGATGTAGAGGTGATTATATGAAAAAAGTATTAAAAATATTATCTTGTTTTGTTTGTGTTATAATCTGTTTGTTTTCATTCGTTGCCTGTGGTGATGAAGAGGAAGTTTACTCAAATATGACCAAATCTGGGTTTAATAATTATCTGACCAACGAAGAAACAACGGTTGCTTTTGATAATTACAAATGCACTATCACTGAAAAAATGGATAGCACCACAACGTTTTCTATGACAATAAAAACTAGGTCTCTTAGTTCAAGGTCTATTAGCTATGTTGAATACAAAAACAGCGATATAAATGCTGATGTTTATATTTCGCAAAACAAGGTATATTTCAAGTTAAAAACAAAGAATAATGTACTTATCAGCACTCACGCAATAACTCTTGATTTTTATGATCAAACCAATTACACTTCGGTTGCTTCTGCGACGGCTGAAGAGAAGGCGATTTTAAATGATATAAGCAAGTATTTGACATATATTGATGCGTCAAAAATTTATAACGATATAAAAACTGAATGTGCAAAACTTGATGAGGACTATTCAATAAAAATGCTTATCAAAAATAACTATGACAAGTACAAAATTAACTATAGTGCAAACGAGGAGACATCTGGTCTTTCTGAAGAATATCAAGTTAATACATATTTGGAGTTTTATGGTGATAAAATTAACAAGGTTGAATATGTTAAATCTGGGAAACAGATTAATGATGTGTCATTCAATAATTACGAACTAAAAATTACAACAGAAGAATTTGATGAAACATTAAGTTTTCCATCTGATATCGACGAATATCCTGTTGATTAGTTTTACAAAAAATGTAAAGTGTT
>CAZFPH010000039.1:7125-8706 GCA_964520955.1 uncultured Lachnospiraceae bacterium | reverse complement strand
GAATACCATTATATGAGATTGCTTTGTAGCCACCCTCAAGTTCCATAATATTGATATTACTTCTGTAAGATGCTAAGTATGATTGATAGTTTCTCTTTACACCTGCAGAACAAACGATGAAATCAACTTTACTATTTGCGTTTTCGTCAAGTGAGTCAACTGCTGTTTGAATTGTGATGTCCGTGATGTCAGATGTTGACACACCTGTAGAAACATCTTTCATATAAGGAATAAGCCAGTTATATGTTTCTCTTGATAATCCGTAAAGATTGCCAGTTGAATCAAAGATTGCACCAAGTCCAGTGATTTCTTTTCCATAAGAGCCTTGAACGCATAAATGATATCCTGCGTCTTGATAAGAGCCTTTTGTTAATGGACTTGTTGTAAATGAAACAATTTTATTTGCTCTGTCGATAGAATTAATTCTAAGACCTGAATTAATAACTGCACCTGTAGATGAAACGATGTCTACAACCATACCTTCAATTAAGTTTTTAACGTTGTCAACTTGAACGTTTGATGTGTCGTTATCTGCAATTGTTGCAAGAAAACCTGAACCATCGCCATAAAGCATTCTGCCAAAGTTAAAAGCACTTGCTTTAATAAGTCCTTCCATTTCAGCATTTAACAAGTTTACAAAAGCACCTGCTGAATTTTCAGAAGCTCTGATAGCTTTGTCTGAAATTTCAAAACGACCATACAAATTCTTTAGTGTTAAAACAAATTGTGCATAATTGTTGTTTGCAGATACTGGAAGATTTCCGTCTTCGCTTCCTGCACCAATACCACCATTAATTCCATAAGGTGCAATTTTTCTAATTTCTTTTCCCCATACATCTGAGGTTGTTTGATTAATTCTTGCAAGTAATGGGTTTATTTGTGTGTTGAGTTGATTTGAAACAACACCTAAGTACACTTCTTTGAGTGCGTTATCTGCGGTAGATAGTGTTACCATATATTCTCCTATTTCAACATTTTAGAAAATATTTCTCCAGCCTCTTTTAATGTTTTTGGTTTGCTTTGGTTTGGTGAAAAATATACATTTCCGCCAAAGCTTGTGATGTTGTTTGGAGAGGTTGGGATATTGTTAAGTTTTGATAAATAATTGGATACAATGGCCTTGTATAATTCGCCATCTTCCCTTACACATTTATCAATAAAATCTTGGCTGTTAATTTTGTTTTCGATATTACGCTCAACTTCCTTCACGATTTTAAAAGCGACTTGATTCTTGTTTGGCAGACTGCTAATTAAACTATCATTAGCTATTATCTCCGTGATTTCCTTTTTATATTTATCGTTATCTTTCTCTTCTTTTAAAATTTCTTCAAGTGAATCATTATAAGAAAAAACTGCATTTTTATTACTTTCTTTTTGTAATTCTGATAATTTTTGGCTTTTTCTTGTGAATTCTGCTTGCAATGAGTTGTAGGCATCTAATAATGTTTGAACATCTTTAAACTTGCCAAGAGTAGAGCCTTCTTGAGTTTCTGATGAGTTTTCAGCTTCAAGATTTGGTTGTTCTAAAATTGTATTTTCTTCCATTTTAATTTTCCTTTAATAATTTTTTGTGTAATTCAA
>CAZFPH010000039.1:0-7115 GCA_964520955.1 uncultured Lachnospiraceae bacterium | reverse complement strand
TTTATTTTTGTCTATAGAATTTTCATTATCTGAAATTATGTATTTGACGTGCTCGTTAATATGAATTTGGTGATTGTCTACGGCTAGAGGCTCTTCTAGTGCAATTAGTTCTTTATTTTCTTTGATTGCCCTTTGCCTGTGTAGTTCGTCGATATCATCAAATGAACTATAATTTTTCAATCCAAAAAGTTCTAGTATTTTAATCTTATTAGTGTAACTAATTTGTCCGTCGTTATCAGAAAATAAACCTTTTTCGTATAGGTTCAAAATTAAACTACGCTTTTCTGAAACGGATTCTTCGAGTTTGTTATCTGTATCAATTATAATGTCGCCATCAATGTCACTGTTAGTCCAATAATGAATTTCTAAATTACCGTTTGAGTCAAGAACTTTGCTTAGTCTAATGTTTGTTGCAAATTGTTTGTATAATTTTAAGATGCCATAACCAACAAGTTTTAATGTTGTTCTAATATTTTCCGCTGTTAATGATAGTCTAGAATCGTCTTGATTGATAAGAATTGATAATGCTGAACCACTACTAACGTTGCTTGGAATTGAAGAACTTGTTGTGATATCGCTCACACAACACATATTGTTGATTTCTGATAAGAGTAAAGTTTCTTCTTTTTCGAGTTCAGTTGGAATATTGCCTGGGTCTAAAAACTTAGGTTCTTTAGCACCATTTCTATAAACGATAATTTTACCAGGAGCTAAACCCTCGTCTTCAATATTGTCGACATCAATTGAGCCATCTTCCACCATAAGAATTCCGCTGGTTAGTCTTGAAATGTACTCGTGCTTTTTATTTTTAATTGAATTGTATGCTCTTTGAATTGGAATACATCTTTCAATAACGCTTGTTCCCCAAAATCCACCTATCTGTTTTGAGGAGACAAGTTTAATAAAAGGATAATCATAAGAATTGTCTTTACCGAGTTTATAAGGTAAGTCTCCATCAAAAAGTAATTTATTTTGGCAGATTATTGTATATTTTCCGTTCGGATTTGTAGTATTAGGTTTCTCGTATCTTTCAATCAGCATAACTTGATTGGCTTTTTTTGAGTGTAAGATTTTTGTAAAATTACTTTTACCAGCGATGTTTGATATGAAGGAATGATTATCAAGTTCTAGCATATCAATATCTTCACCAACAAAGTTGGTTTTCCAAACTTCATTAACTTGTTTAACTGGTAGGGCTCTTGCGTGAATGATTGAATTGCAATCTTGTATTTCAGTGTAATTATTAGAATCTGGATAAATTTCAAATGGTGAACATAGCGAAATTTTTACATCTCCATTTTTAACAATATTGTCATTAATTTTCCCAATGATATCACCAGCGGAGTTGTCCCAGTCTAGTTTAAAAAGTGCAGTGCCAGTAATTTCGCTCCAGTAAATTAAGTTTAATAACAAATTATTAAAATTGTTTTTTTCTAATGATGTCTTTAAAATATTTTGCGACAATTTTGAAATGTAAGTATCTTTATCGGAATTGCTAGTTGATTGAATAATTAATTCAGGTTTAATTTTGATTAATTTTGCGATGCGGCTTTCAATTACTGGAGCAATATGGTTATAGACTTCCCTGTTTTCCCAGTAATAATTTCGTTCAATGTCGCACAGTTCACCATTTCCTGAAATATAACTATACTGATTTCCAAAATAGAAATTCATATTTAATTCCCAAGATAACTCATAAGGTCTTCTATCAAGTTGTCGTTTTTTAAAATCCTCGGTTATTGAATTAACTATAAACTCATCTTCAATTTTAGAATAGAAATATTTTCCCTTATTGGTTGACTTCATTGTTTTCACGAATCCTTCTTAATGTATTTTGCAAGTTTTTGAAACATTGTTTGCATAAAAATAAATCGCCTTTGTAGCTATATGTTGAGATTTGATATAGAGCATTTTCTTTGCAATTAATTGTGTCGCAAATGGTTTTTTGTTTAACGATATTAATTTTCATTTAATGTATCCTCTATTAATTTATTTTTTAATTCTATAAGCTCTTTGTCGGATAATTTCTCTAAGTTGTCATAATCTATCTCCTTCCCGTATATTTCAAATAAAATTTTAATAGCGAGCATATCAGACGGAATATAATGCGTGGTAACTTTCTTTTTAATAAGAGTAAGATTTTCATTGCATTGCTGTGAATACTGTTTTTCATTTGATAATTCCATTGTATCATTAGGTTTGTCGTTACTTGTTAAAACCCTGTCATAAATATCAAAAAAGTTTAAATTTTCATTATATGAATTATAGTTTTTAATAGATTTGGTCTTATTTTGCGTTTTTTCATACTCATATACTTCCTCGTTGTAGTAATAACCCTTAGCTTTTTTTATTAATAATTCCATCAAGTCTTTTTTTGTGAATTTCTTACCCATAACGTTTTCTTTTAATTTCTTTAAATAATTTCTCTTTGTCCTTTTGGATATTTGTTTTTGTTATTTTTGGAGGCGTGTTTAAACTCATAATATAATATCTCAATTCGTCTAAACAGTGGTCATCGTGTTTTGTTGGTGTATCTAAAGATTTCCACCTGTACGATTTTATTTCACGGATTAAATTTGTGCAATTTGAAAAAATGTAAAGTTTAGTTTCGCCTGCAATATTTTTTAAGTAACTTTTAACTTTTGATATTCCAGATAATACATCTTTATTTACATTTGGATTAACCAAAATTCCGTTTTCATAAAATAAATCTGAGACGCTTTTTATTGATGCTAATGTTTTTTGATTTGCAGCACTATCAATTAAAGATTCAACCATTCCATTTGATGAGGTTTTCCATTTTAGCAATTTAGAAATTTCTTTTATTTTTTCGGAATGATACTCAATTGTTTTGTTTTCTGCATAGTGTTCGGCAATAACGTAAATAGTTCCGTCGTAGTCTCTTGCGTACCAATGGCAAGATAATGGATTGTTTAATCCTGGGTCGATTGATAATGTATCTTGCCAATCACTTGGAATCTTGAATGGTTCAATAATATGGATAAGTGGGTCAAACTCCGTATAAATTAAGCCACTATCAATGGATGAAAAACGACCAAACTTTCTGCTTTCTATCTCGTCTTGAGATAATGATTTTGATAAACGGTCTATCTCCTTCTTATTTAAATAAGGATTGTCTAACCACGAAATAAAAATATAAAATACTTCGCTATCGTTATTGGTGTTTAAATAAATTTCATTATAGATAAATGTTAAACCTTTAAGTGGTGTCATAGTTCCAAAGATTTCTCCAGATTTGTCTAAAATTCTCATTTTACACTCATTGTAAATATCTTCTGGTGGTTCTTCATCAAACCAAATAAAGTCTAAACTAGCACCTTGAAATTTTTCTCGCCCTTCTTCGCAAGATTTAAACCAAATTTTACTATTTTCTCCAGATATGTTTTTAACAATAATGCATTCAATAATTCCGTTATCTGGTGATGTTTTTTTGCCTTGGTTCATAATAATATCTACAATTTTATTTTTTGGTAGATATTTTAAAATTTTTGATTGGGCAACTTCTTTTTGTACCCTATTTGATAAACTTACCACCCAACATTCCGTACTATTTTTATTTGCTTTGTATGGGTGTATCCCCAAAGATATCCAAACGGTTTCTACTGCACCGCACTCAGTTTTTCCTGTTCTATTTCCTCCAAAAACCCATCTATTTCGTTTTGTTGATTTATGAAATTCCAGTTGTTTTTGGTGGACAATTTTACCTGAGTTATATTTTAGCAATGGCTCAATATTTCTGTCTTTGATTTCTTTTATAACTTTTTTTAACATTAAGATTTTATGTTTATTCATTTTGTTTAATAATAAATTATAAGATTTTATATTTCGACAAAAAACGCATTTTCTAGTTGAAAACATTAAAATATAATAAAATTATGAAAATATTTGTATTATTTTTTGCACTAATAATTAATTTATCTTTTTTGAACATTGATAATATTTGTTGCTCAAAATCTGAAACTATTACTTATGCCAAGGCGTTATCTTTTTGTAATTTATACAAAAATGATAGTATGAATGAAAATGAAATTATTTTTATTGTGCCAGAAAGTTACTTTGTTATGATAATTGAAATAGTTAATGATGAATGTTTTCGAGTACAATACAAAAAATATGTGGGTTACGTAAAATCAAAAAACGTTACTATTTGCGAATTTGTTCCAATTGTTAAATACCTAAATGGTATTACCCTAGATATAAAGCAATCTTCCGGCACTCAGATTTGGAGCTCTCCATCTGTTAGTTCAAGTATCTTAGCGACGGTTTCCGCTGGTGTTAAAGATATTGAGTACATTGCATACACATACGGAGATATTCCTAGCGGTGGCAATTGCAATTTGTGGTATTATATTTTGTATACGCCAGCCGAAAATGCCACCAATGTTTATGAGGGATATGTTTATAGTGAAAATACTACCAACTTAACCGAAATAACATTAAATCTTGAATCTAACCCAGAGGTTATTTCTGATGAAAATTCTGGAGATGATTTGTTTGTTGTTTCGTCTTCAGTAAAGACAATTGTTGTGACTATTATTGCAATCCCAATCATTCTATTTATTTTGATTATTTTGTATAAATTTGCAAAAAAGTTTATAAAAACTACAAATAAAGAGAATTTTGAAAATAATAAAACAATTAATACTTATAACTCAAATAATTATCCATCTGATAATAATTTAAAATTAGAGCTTGATAAATTAAAAAATGAAGAATTTATTAAAAAACAAAAAACGGATTGTGGCGGAGCAAATCAATATCCACCATTTCCAAGCTACTCATCGGAAGATGATTGGCTTTGATTTTGACCATAGTTTATAAACTTGAAGTATTCCCTGATTTGTCTGTAGTATCTTTGCTTTAACCAATCTTCGTTTTTTATTTGAGACTCAATAAATCTTGTTGACCAGTTATTTGCTTTTAGTGTTAGATAAATGTCATCGATTAACTTCTCAATTCTCCTATAAACAGTTCTTGTTGAAATGTTAAATTCAGAAGCAAGTTCTTCTGTTTTCCAGTTATAGACGAAACGTTTTTCCAAAAATTCAAAGTCTGATTTGTTTACAGATTCGAGTATCTTGTTACAAATGCAATGAATATTGAGTAAATAATTCTTTCGTTCGGTTAAATCTATAACTTGCTCAACTTGATTGTATGTTGATGTGAAATTGTAGATATCCGAAGCAAAAGATACAGATGATGCCTTAAGTTCAATAATTTTGTCTATTGTCTTAATTATCTCTGGAAAAATACCATAAGATGATAATAGTGTTTTTATCCAAAATTTCATACGTTTTTCATCATCTAGACTCTTTATGTAATTGCTTAGTAATGTTTGTTTTAAGTTATTTTCTTGAATTGTATTTTCATTTTGCATAGCACTTTTATTTACCATATTTTGTTTCATTTTACTCTCCATATTTTCATAATTTTGCTTTCTTGTCAAATCGTTCGATTAGGAACAATTCCATTTTAATATAAGGAAAATTTTTTAATTGCTGACCCCTGACACTAAAATTACAAAAATTTTAAAATATGTACAAAATGACCAAAAAAATAAAAAGTTAAAAAATAATTTGTTATTGTTATTATTTCATTACTTTATTTTATTATTAAACAATTGTAAATCATTGAATATTGCGACTTAACGTGAATTGTTATTTTTACATAAGTTACGTTAATTTTTTTATTTTGATTTTTATTTAATAACAATGCAAAAATTTATGTATAATTTTGAGGTTTTTTGTTTTGAAAATTCGACCTAATATGCTAAAATTAGTGCGAGATAATTAATATTATTATCGCTAGAAATAAACAAACTAAAAAAAGGTGGAATTTGTATGGTAAACACACAAAAGAACAAAAAAAGAAACTTGATTAGCAAATTGTCAAGAGTATTGCTCTCTTTGGCAGTTGTTTTTGTTTCTGTATTTTTTGTAGCCTGCGGTGCTGGTGATTTAGCATCTAGTTCAGGTTTTGATGCAAATGGCAGATACAGAATTAATCAAGTCCAGGCTATTGCCTACACTAAAAATGCGGACGGCGTATCAGATGAATACACTGGTTCATTTTTGGTGCCAATGGAATTTTATCACATTGGCGGACAAACTATAGAAGGAAAAACTGTCAGCTACGTGAGGTCAGATGACAACACATATTCTGATATCAGAACTTATGACAGAGCTTATGACCAATCTGGTAGTGAGGGTATGAAATATTTTAATAAATCTTTCATTCGCTTCCCTGACTATACCTTCTGGGTTGACGGAAATATTTTCCAAGTGCATGTATACGTTAGTTATGAATATTTGAAAAAGGTAGGTTCAGGTGAAGCTTACAGTTCAACAACATATCTTTCAACTGATAGCACTGACTTAGAAAATGTTTTCCATTTTGAATATAGAAAAGGAACTTCTGGTGCTTGGCAATCTGCTGAGGATTTTATCGTGCCTGTTTACTTAAATCAAAGTGCTGGTGGTATGACTGCAACAACCGATGCTTCACAAAGCACTGATAAAGTTTTCTATATGTGTTTCAACCCAATGCTTTCTAATGGTTCAACAACGAGAAGAATTAAAGTTAAAGCAACTCCAAACACAATAAATTCTAGTATTGCTGGTAATACAAATTACAATGGTGCTATATCTTATCCTGACACAACAACTCGTGGTGAAGCTGTTTACTCTTCACTTGTGTCTTATAATGCATACAAATTAACCTTTACTGCATATACCGTCAATAGTTCTACAGTTGACTATGGTGAACTTAAATATGACGAAAAACGTTTCTATTTTTACGACACCTCGTACACATACACAAAAGATACTGGTGGTGCTAATGGAACAAACCTTTTAACATCAATTACTGGTTTCTTCCCTGCTGGAAAGCTTGTTGAAGTTACTCGTGAACTCATTTCAACAGACTATGCGTTCCAATCTTGGTCAACAAACCAAAAGTCAGTTAACACACTAGTATTGAAAAAAACATTACCTGGCTCAACATACTACCCTGATGTGGAGGATCCAGATAATGGCTTATCTTGTGTTTTTGGTTCAACATCAGAAAATACAATTTTTGCTGTTAACACTTATTAT
>CAZFPH010000038.1:0-8766 GCA_964520955.1 uncultured Lachnospiraceae bacterium | reverse complement strand
TTAAAAATTATATACTAAAATCTGCTTTTTTGTCAACCGCACGCGATAGAAAAAGCCTTGACTTTATACCGATAAAAGTTTATTATATAATTTGTGTATTATGCCTTTTGGAGGTTTTTATAAATGAAAGCAAACGAAAAAACAATGGACACCATAGTAACCCTATGCAAGGGACGCGGTTTTGTTTATCCCGGTAGTGAAATTTACGGCGGTCTCGCCAATTCGTGGGATTACGGCCCGCTTGGTGTTGAGCTTAAGAATAACATCAAAAAAGCTTGGTGGAAAAAATTCGTAACCGAATGTAAGTATAACGTTGGTCTTGATAGTGCAATCCTTATGAATCCAAGAGTTTGGAAAGCTTCTGGTCACCTTGGAGGCTTCTCTGACCCACTTATGGACTGCAAATCTTGCAAATCAAGACACAGAGCAGATAAGCTCATTGAGGACTACTTAAAAGAAAATAAACTAGACATCAATATTTCAGGTTGGGAAACCGACAATGAAAAAATGGAAAACTTTATTCGTGATAACGGTGTAAAGTGCCCTATTTGTGGCAAAAGCGACTTCACTTCAATCAGAAAGTTTAACCTTATGTTCAAAACTTTCCAAGGCGTTACTGAAGAAAGCTCAAGCACAATTTATCTTAGACCTGAAACCGCTCAAGGTATTTTTGTAAACTTCAAAAACCTTCTCAGAACCACAAGAAGCAAAATGCCTCTTGGCGTTGGACAAATTGGTAAATCTTTCAGAAATGAAATAACCCCAGGAAACTTCATTTTCAGAACTCGTGAATTCGAACAAATGGAACTTGAGTTTTTCTGCGAGCCAGGAACAGACCTTGAATGGTTTAATTATTGGAGAACTTTCTGCAAAGATTGGCTTATCTCAATGGGTATAAAAGCGGAAAATTTAAGGCTTCGTGACCATTCAAAAGAAGAACTTTGCTTCTACTCAAAAGCAACTACCGACTTTGAATATCTCTTCCCATTTGGTTGGGGCGAACTTTGGGGCATCGCAGACAGAACCGACTATGACCTCACTCAACACAGCAACGAATCTGGCGAAAATCTCAACTATATCGACCCTAACACAAATGAAAAATACACACCTTATGTTATCGAGCCATCTCTCGGTGCTGACAGAATGTTCCTTGCAACAATCTGCGACGCTTATGATGAAGAGGAACTTTCTGAAGGTGACACTCGTGTAGTGCTTAGACTTGCTAAGCACCTTGCACCTTATAAGGTTGCTATTCTTCCACTCTCTAAAAAGTTAAATGAAAAAGCTGACGAAGTTTATTCTGAACTTATCAAATACTTCCCTTGCACATTTGATGATGCTGGTTCAATTGGTAAAAGATATAGAAGACAAGATGAAATTGGAACACCATTCTGTGTAACAATCGACTTCGACACACTTGAAGATGGTCAAGTTACAATTCGCGATAGAGATTCTATGGAACAAGTTAGAATGAATATCAGCGATGTTGCTAAATACGTTGAAGACCAAATTAGATTCTAATTTTTAACAAAAATCACAAAAAAAGAGATATACGATTGTATATCTCTTTTTTTGCTGTAATTCTTGAAATTTTCGGGTACTATGCAAAACATAATACCTTAATTTATAAGTTGATAGTAAGCACTTGCACTTTCACTATAAAGTGTTTTGTAAGCTTCTGCTTGAGTGCCATTTTCAAGTATCAAGTTATATAAATACCCTGCCTTATAATTTTCCATTAATGAATACTCAATAAGAATTTTTTCATAGTCATTTTCTGCACTTTGTTTTGCTAGTATTAAATCTGCGATTCTTTCCTTAAACAAATCCTCCACAATACCATTTTGCAAAGAAGAAGTATTATTTAGCGTGTTAATCATTTCTTGCTTTTTCTCTTTTGATTTATTGCTGTCATAAATCAATTGAATGTATGATGCGTAACTATTCTCTGTTAAGTAATCCCCTTTTAAGTTTGAATAAACAAAGGTTTCTACATCTATTCCAAGATTAAACAGGCACTTTACTTTCTGATTAATCAAATAAGCGTTGGTGTCGCAAAGATGTGCAATTAACGACTTATCTTCAATGGTTTTCAAAGCTGAGTCATTAAGTTTTTTGCAAAACTCATCATACCCATCACTAACAAACAACAGGTTTATATAATTAAGTTCTTTTTGATAATCTTTTTGTGATTGTTCAAACACTATTAGATTATATAAATCGGCATTGCTTTTAGATTTTTCATAAGTCTTTTCCAAACAATATTCTTCAGCATTGTCAAACCCCATAAAATTGTAGACTTTAGCTGAAAATCTTGGTGATAAAGCCACGATTATCGAATTTAAATAAAATCCTGCAACAAGCACTATCAAAAGTATTTTTAAGGCTTTTTTGATTGAATTTTTCCAGACATCACCAGTAATTGTTGTCTTTTGTGTTTCATTTTCCATTAAAACTTTCCGCCCTTTTCAATTTCAGCTATCTGACCAACTCTTCTAATGTGCCTGCCTCCCTCAAAATCAGTGTTAATAAACACATCAAGCACTCTAATCATCTTTCTCTTGCAAGCTTTAACCGTAAATCTCTCGTCAGATTTTCCCGCAGCAAAAACAATGCTGTTAGCGTCTTCATCTCTTCTTGAAAAGTAAGTAATGGCTTCACTATCAGCCAAAACCGACCTGATACCTGCAAATTTGTTTGCAACAACGTTCATTCCAACGCCTGTACCACATAAAAGTATCATACCATCGGCTTTTTCATTTAGGTATGTTTGATATGCTTTGCTAGCAAGTATTGGATAATCGTTAGCTTCACCAGTATCAGCAACAATCAAAAACTCAATGCCACTTTCGGTTAAGTATGTTTTTATTGCCTCAATATATTTCAAATCCACCCTGTGATCATAAGTTATAACAAATTTTTTGAACATAATTCACCTCATCTATAGTTTAGAATTTTTAAGAATGTATGTCAAACCAAAAACAAAACAAAAAGAAGTATTGCTACTTCTTTTTTTGTTTAGAGTAATTTAATTGTTCCTTAAGATAACCAATTTCTCTTTTTAAAGCCTCTATATCTCGGTCTTGAAGTTCAATTAGTTTATCCTTTTCTTCCAAAATATCCCTAACATACTCTCGCTCATAACCTCTAAAAGAAACTTTAAAATCATAATCATCAAACATATCCATAAACTACTCCTACAAGTAATTTGTGCATTATTCGACAAATTATACATTATTTTGAGGTTTTTCTTCAGGCGTTCTAATGTTAAATCCCTCAGGAGTAAGCAAGAAGATGTTATTATCCACGTGCCTAATGTTACCATTGAGTGCATAAATTGCACCGCTTGTGCAATCAAGAAGCCTCTGTGAGTCAATTTCGTTCATATTGTTAAGATTTAAAACAACAGACTCGCCCTCTTTGAGGTAATTTATAACAATTGAAACATCATCAAACTTGTTTGGATATAAAAACTCAACATTTTTTGAACCATAACCGCCAACATTAGAACTCATACCATAATTGTTAACTGGCGAACTATAAGTCCTTTGAGTGTTGTATTGTTCTGGATTTTCAGCAAAAGAAGTTGTTGTGCTTTGTGGCTTTTGTGCAACATCTTTTTCCTGCTTAACTGAATATTTTTTAGCCATTCTATCAGCTTTTTCACGAGCTTTCTTTGCTTTGTATTCTTCTTTTTGCCTCTTGCGGTCAGCTTGTTTTTGAATTTTTTCTTCTCTTATTTTTTGTTTTTCAAAAGAATCATCGTAAACTTCTTCATTTTCAAAGCCTACGCCTTTCATAAGCCAATTCATAAAACCCATAAGTATTCTCCTACAGCTTAATAATAGCACAAATAGAACAAAAAACAAATTAAATTTTATAAAAATTGTCACTTCGCTAGATTATTTATTAATTCTATTTGACTTATTATTAGTTCTGTTGCAAGTTTGCATATCAAATATTCTCTATTATTAGTCTGAGAGTAAAACTTATCAAAAAAATTATCATAATGAAGCAGAAAGATTTTAAGGTAATTTGCAGTAGCTGTCTCCAATATACCCTCGCTTGCAAGCAGTTGCTCTTTTAGTTTAGAAAATTCCACCCTGTGCATCACAAATTTTGATATAACATCGCTTTCACTAATCTTCCCAGCTAAATACCCCATTTCATAGCTTAAAACCTCATCAAAATTAGAGCTAATCCTTTTTAAAGTATTTTTAAGCTTGAAATTACTTAATATTTGATTTCTGGACGCTTTAGAAAATACAGAAGTGGAAATTCTAACAACCCCAGCATTTGCAAATGTTGGTTTTATGTTGCTTACAACCTCTTCCGCCTCGTCTTTGTTTAGATAAACATTAACAAGCAAGTAGTATTCGTTTTTATGGAAATGCACAACGTTTGCACCGCCAAGTTTTTTCAGTAATTCTTTTTCATTATCAAGCATAGATTTCTTTTTGTACTTACTTGTGTAAACAAAGTAAAAATTTTTTGGCAGAAACTGGTTTTCTTTTTTCTTGCAGATAGCAAAACAGCATATCATAAGCCCCAAAATTATAAAAAATAAAATTGCTATAAATGCTGAAATTATCCTGCCTTTGGTACTTTGCTCGCCCCTTTTGCGTGTCACATAAAATTGAAAATGTCGTTTTGTCATCTTATCATTAAAATATATGCTGTCAGGCAAAAAATGATTAACATAAAATGCTTTTCAAAAAATTCAAATGTTATAAAGACCTGATAAATACATATAATTAATTATAAAAAAGGAGCAAAATATGAATCTAAAACCACTTTTTGACCGTGTTGTATTAAAAAATATTGATGGCGAAAAGAAAACAAAGTTTGGAATTTTTATTCCTGAAAGCGTTGGCGATGAGCCTTTGTATGCAGAAGTCATTGCTGTTGGCAATGGCGATAACTTTGAGGGCAACAAAATTGAAATGGCTGTAAAAGTTGGCGACAAGGTACTGTACAATAAATATGGTGCAACAAGCTTTAAATGTGACGATAAAACTTACGTTATCCTAAGGCAAAGTGATATCTTAGGAGTTTTTAAAGAGGAGGAATAATGGCAAAACAATTGTTATTTGGTGAAGAAGCCAGAAAATCATTAAGAGATGGAATTAAAAAAGTTGCAAGTGCAGTAAAAATCACACTTGGACCAAAAGGAAAAAATGTAGTGTTAGATAGAAAGTTCGCCACCCCGCTTATAACAAACGACGGCGTTTCTATCGCAAAAGAAATCGAACTTGACAACCCTTTTGAAAATATGGGGGCAAATTTAATCAAAGAAGTCTCTGTTAAAACAAACGACTCTGCTGGAGATGGCACAACCACAGCCTGCGTTTTAGCTGAAGCAATAGTCGATGCAGGTCTAAAGAACATTTCTAGCGGAGCAAACCCAATATTGCTCAGAAGAGGCATTGAAAAAGCAGTTAATGCAGTTGTGTCCAAACTTAAAGAGATTTCAAAACCTGTATCCAATAAACTAGAAATTTCGCAAGTCGCAAGCATTTCGGCTGGCAATGAAGAAATCGGAAACCTTATTTCCGAAGCCTTTTCAAAGGTCGGTAAAGATGGCGTCATCACCATTGAAGAATCAAAAACATCAGCCACAAACTTAAAAATCACTCAGGGCTTAGAATTTGATAGAGGTGCAATATCACCATATATGCTTCCTGCTGATTCAGACCACATTGAACTTGAACACCCATTAATCCTAGTTAGCAATAAAAAACTCAGCGGTATTGGAGACCTTCTTCCACTCCTTGAGAAAGTTACTCAAACATCAAGACCACTGCTTATTATCGCAGAGGATATTGATGGCGAAGTCCTTTCAACCCTAACCCTTAACACAATTAGAGGCAGTTTTGTTTCGGTTGCAGTAAAGTGCCCTTCTTTTGGTGAAAAGCAAAAAGAATTTTTGGAAGATATCGCACTACTTACCAGTGCAAACTTTATTTCTAAAGAAATTACTCCAGACTTAAAAATGCTAACAATAGACGATCTTGGTGAAGCTTCTGTAATCAAGGTCTATAAAGACAAAACAATTATCGTTGGCGGAAAAGCTAATGAGGCAAAAATTAACGAAAAAATGCAGTACCTACACTCCGTTAAAATTGAAGAACTTGATAACTACGACAAAGTAAAAATTGAAGACCGCCTTGCAAGGCTTTCTAATGGTGTAGCTGTAATCGAAGTTGGTGCACCTAGCGAAGTTGAAATGCGTGAGAAAAAACTTAGGATTGAAGATGCTCTGTCGGCAACCAAATCTGCAAGCAAAGAAGGTATAGTTATTGGTGGAGGCTGTGCCTTAATCAAATGTGAAAACTGCCTTGATGAACTGATTCAATCACTTTCTGGTGACGAAAAAACTGGAGCTGAAATCATAAAACAAGCACTAGAATCCCCTCTTAGACAAATTGCAAAAAATAGTGGCAAAGACGACGGAGTTGTTGTTAATGAAGTTAAAAAGTCAATCTCGGAAAATATCGGATATAACGCACTCACCGACACCTTTGTAAATATGTTCGATTGCGGTATTATTGACCCAACAAAAGTTACAAGGTGTGCCCTTGAAAACGCTGGTAGCGTTGCTTCGTCAATCCTTACAACAGACGTTCTTGTGACAGATATTCAAACTACAGAAAAAAAGTAAAATAAAAAGATACCAATTTGGTATCTTTTTATTTTGAGTCTTTAACAATATTTTGTATAGACAAAAATCTTTTTTCAAATGTAGGTTTCTTTTTCAGCGGATCAATTGTTCTGTTGGTTACAGGTTTTGCCTGAATAACTGGATTTCTTATAAATCCCGACTCCAAAAGTTCAATTTTTTGTTGTTTTTGTGCTTCATTCATTTCCTCAATTTCTTTGCTGTGCACAATAACTTCCTCATCTTCTTTGTCTGACATAAGGTCAGCCATAATATCTTTTAGCGACAAATTTGGATTAAGGGCTTCATTGAAATCAAAAACGCTGTCATTTGTTTTAGGAATATTTGAAATCGTTGTCTTTTGTATTGGAGCATTGTAGAATATTTCATCTAACTTGTTTTGAACGTCTTGTGATTCCTCAACTTCTTTTTCGAGTTTCTTGCCAAGTTTGAGGTCTGCAACGATGCTCTGCTCGCTTTTTTTAGGTCTTCCTGGCTTTCTGAGAACACTCGAACCAATCTTTTGATTAAACTCTTGCTTAAGCCTATCAAATCTTGAAAGTGAATCGTTTGGAACGCTTTCATCTTTTATTGGTTTGTTTGAAATAAATGCCCTATCTTTCTTTGTAATTATCGCATTTGCTTCTAATTTATTGCAAACCTCATAAAGACCTTCAGAAACAAAGGTCAAATCACTTTTATATGTTTCTAGTTCTTCTCTAACATTTTTGTTTACAACTTTTTTGCAAACCTCTTCATAAGACTCTTTTGCTGACTCAATCTTTTTGCAGATTGCAAGAACATCTTCAACAACAAGGTCTTTTAAATACTTAATTTTGCGTTCAAACAAAACCAACGCTCTCGCACTGGCTTTTTCACGCTCTTTATATTCAGCTATTACCTTTTTATCTCTTGCCGTAGCTTTTTCAAGTTTTGCAAGTTTATCATTAAATTCAACTGTCGAGAGTTCTTTCTTCATTATCTCTTCAATGGTTGCCTCTTTAGCCTTTTTGTTCATTTTTTATTCCTTTCTTTTTTGAATTTTTAATAGTTAAATACAGAAAAATAATAGCACCTGCAACAATCATCAACACCGAGCAAAGCATTGAAACTTTTAAACTTGATGCCGTTAATATATATTTTGTATTTCTTCTAGGTTCTAATATTGTTCTGATAAAACCATAATAGACCAAATACACACTAGTAACATACCCTGTATTCTTTTCTTTTAAATATATAACAGAGAGCAAAGCAAATCCTATTAGATTTAGCACAAATTCATAGAAAAACAATGCTTCGTAGTATACACCATCAATTTTTACTGCAAGTGGAAAAAATTGTAGTGATTCGTTCAAGATAACCTGTCCGTAAACCTCTTCATTAACAAAATTACCCCATCTTCCAATAGCCTGTGCCAAAATAAGCACAACACACAAGGTATCAAACAACAAGAATGGATTTTTTTCCTTTTTAATCAAGCAATAAATTAAAAGTGCTAATCCTCCACCAATAATTGCACCGATTATGCTCATTCCGCCTGTCCTAAAATGGAAATAATCAGACATAATAAGGTCGCTATCAAACAAAACAGCAAACAATCTTGCTGACAAAATACCTGCTGGTAGTATCACAAGTGCAATATTGATTGGCATATCTGTAGCATACTTTCTTTTTTTTGCGTATAAAGTAGCCATAGCAATAGCTACGATAATCGCAAAGCAAATTATCACGCCATACCAATAAATATCCACACCAAAAAGTGTAAACATCACCCTATCCATACTTAAAAAGTTAACCATATAATTATTATATTAATCTATTTTAGTATTGTCAAGAAACAAAAAAACCTATAACATTTGTTACAGGTTTTTTATATGATTTTTTAGTTAATTATATTATCCACCGTACACATTATCGTTAATGTTTGTGTTACCAACAGAAGCACTAAATCCTAATGCGTTGAGGATTTTAGCAAGGTCATCTGGAGAAGAACCACCTTCAACAAGCATACCATAGAATTGTTCATAAACACTATTAGATAAACTTTGATATTCTGCAAGTTCTGCAAGAGCTGCGAAACCAGCCGGATCATTAACTGCCATGTCAGC
>CAZFPH010000037.1:0-9378 GCA_964520955.1 uncultured Lachnospiraceae bacterium | reverse complement strand
AAAGGGTTTTACCCGTTAAATGAAAAACCACCCGCTACGCAGGTGGATTTTTATTTAACAAAAAAAGAAAACATTTTATTTTTATTTCGTTTCATTGAATTTTATTTAAAAATTTTGTCATATTTTGAAAAAACTTTTCTAAATCGTTTGGTTTTATGATTTTTTAGTGTTATATTATTTATATCAAAAATAAAAAGGGGTAAAAATTATGGAATGGTTCACAAATAACTATTGGTGGATTCTTATCATTTTGTTTGCACTTGTAATTGCTTTATCTGTTGTTCTTGTCATCTTAAACAGAAAAGATAAACGAATCAAAAAAGATTTCCAAGAGAAAATTCTTATTGTTGAAAGCGAACAAGCAATCAAAAAGGAAGAAGCCCAAAAAGAAGAGGCAACAGCAAAAGTTGAAAATAGCGTTGTTGTTGAAAACAAAACTGCAAAACCAAAAACAAAAGCAGTTGTTAAACCTGCCGCAAAAACGGTTGCAAAGGAAAAAACTTTAACAGAAAAAGTTGAAGTGAAAAAAGAAGAAAAACCAGTTGCTAAAACTTCAAAACCAAAAGAAGTCAAGCCGGTTGCAAAAGCTCCAGCAAAAAAAGCAGAAGTTAAGGAAGTAAAACCTGCTGAAAAGAAACAACCAGCAAAAAAGGTTGCAGAAAAGAAAACTGAAGTTAAACCAGTTGAAAAGAAAACTGAAGTTAAAAAAGTTGCAACAAAGCCAGCAACAAAAAATGTTGAGGAGAAAAAAGTTCAACCAGCTAAAAAAGAAGTTAAACCTGCAGTCGCAGAAAAGAAAACTCCTGTAAAAGCTGAAAAAGCTGAAGCTCCAAAACCAGTTGTTAAGGCAACAAGAGTTGTTTCAACTGAAACAAAAGTTGAAAAGAAAACTGAAGTGAAAGCTCCAGCAAAAAAGGCAACAAAGCCAGTTGCAAAAGCTCCAGCAAAAAAAGCTGAAGTTAAGGAAGTAAAACCTGCTGAAAAGAAACAACCAGCAAAAAAGGTTGCAGAAAAGAAAACTGAAGTTAAACCAGTTGAAAAGAAAACTGAAGTTAAAAAAGTTGCAACAAAGTCAGCAGCAAAAAAGGTTGAAGAGAAAAAAGTTCAACCAGCTAAAAAAGCAACTGTTGAAACAAAGAAAGTTGAAGCGAAAGCTCCAGCTAAAAAAGTAACAAAACCAGCAGTTAAAACTGTTGCAAAAACAACAACAAAGGTTGCTAAAACTCCAGCTAAAACTGTTGCAAAGAAAACAACAAAGAAATAGAGTTGAAAAAAAGTTCTTGAAAAGAACTTTTTTCTTAGTTAAAATGGTAGACTTTAAAATTTATTTTTGGTATTATATTACAAACGTTAATTCAAGAAAAAATCTTTTAAGGAGAAATTATATACGAAGCTAGTTCGATATAAATGTTTTCTTTTCTGATTGTGTAATGCAAACAGAAAATAATCATAAAAGGAGAAATTTATGGCATTTGTGTTTACATCATGGTATTTTGTTTTAATTGCTTTGGTTGCTGGAATTGTTGCCTGCATCACAATCTTTATTAAAATGGACAAAAAAGATAGAGCAATGATTAAAGAGTTTGTTGAAAACAATCAATCTCAAGTCGACAACAAAGAAATTAAAGAACAAAGTCAAAATGTTAATTCTGAACAAAATAATTAAAAGTTTGATAACTCAAACTTTTTTTATTGCAATTTTTTTAAGTTTGTTTTAATATTATCTCATGAGAGTAGTGTCAGGTAAGTATAGAGGTAAAAAATTAAAAGAATTTGAATTGAGTTCCACAAAGCCTACGCTAGATAGGGTTAAAGAATCAATTTTTAACTTAATTCAATTCGATGTTCAAGATGCGGTTGTTTTAGATTTATTTTCAGGAACAGGAGCATTAGGAATTGAAGCAATTTCAAGAGGCGCAAAAAAAACTTATTTAGTTGATTCAAACAAAGAAGCCATAAAAATAATCAAAGACAACTTAAAAGGAATTGAAGGCGATTTCATTATTGAAAATAAGGATTATCTTGAATTTTTGAATTCAACAACAACAAAGTTTGATATTGTGTTGCTCGATCCACCATATAAAACTGACTATGGAACACATGCAATCAAAAAATTACTTGAGTTAGATTTGCTTAATGAAAGAGCAATAATTATCTTTGAAACAAGTGAAGAAAAAGAACTTAATTTAAATTTCAATGAATTTGAAACCAAAAAGAAAAAATATGGCACAGTAGCTGTGTATAAAATGGAAAAGATAGATTAATGAATTATATTAAGAATAAAAATGAAATAACAATTTTAAATCCAAAAGATTTTAATTCTAAGCAGATATTGGAGTGTGGACAAATTTTTCGTTTTACAATTGATGGTAATGTTGCCATTGTTCATTCAATTGATAAGCAAGCAATCATTTTAACTGAGCAAGATAAAGTGACTATAACCTCAAACGATGTGGACTATTTTGAACATTTTTTTGACCTTAAGACAGATTATTCTAAAATAAAAAACAAACTTAAAAAAGACAAATTTTTGTCTTCAGCTGTTGATTATGGCTATGGAATTAGAATTTTAAATAATGATGCTTTTGAAATGATTGTCAGTTTCATAATTTCTGCCAATAATAACATTTCAAGAATTAAGAAATCAATAGAATGGTTGTGTGAAAAATTTGGTGAAAATAAAGGTGATTATTTTGCATTTCCAATGCTTGAAAGCTTAAAAACTGCAACTGTTGAAGATTTTCGGTTGGCAGGATTGGGTTATAGGGCGGAACAAATGTTTGAAACAATTAAAGTTTTAACAATGCAAGATATTGAAGATTTAAAAATAAAATCTCAAGAAGAACAATTTAAATATTTAGTTTCGCTTAAAGGAATTGGTGAAAAGGTTGCAAATTGCATAATGTTGTTTGGCTTGGGAGTTAAAAATGTTTTTCCGGTTGACACATGGATTAATAAGGTTTACAACAATTTAACGAACACAATTGAAACGGACAGAAAAAAAATAACAAAAGAATTGACTAGTAGATATGGATGTTTGTCTGGCTATGCTCAACAATATTTCTTTTATTATTTTAGAGATAATAATATTAAGTAAAGACTTTCAGTAATGAAAGTTTTTTATTATCTAATTGAAAAACCACTCTTGACAAATCAAAATTCTGTGGTATACTCATGGTAACAAAGGAGAAATTTAGATGGAATTCATTCAAATTTTTTCGCAAATGCACTGGGTTCCTGCATTGTTGCTCATAGTTGGTATGGTGCTTGTGATTATTGAAATCTTTGTTCCAGGATTTGGATTTTTTGGAATATCTGGTTTCGGTTCACTCATAGCCGGTGTAATTGTGAGAATCTGTTTTGGGCTTAACTTAAGTCAATCATTGGCGCTAATCTTAATGGTTTTAGGTTTTTTAGTTTTGGTTGTGATGATTATGATTTGGGGTGCTCAATATGGAATATTAGGAAAAACCGGATTGTTTGAAAGGAAAACTACTCTTTCAAAAGATTATAACAAGGTTGACCGAGAATTGAGAAGGCTTGTTGGAAGGAATGGAAAAACAATCAGTAAACTTGATTTAGGTGGTCAAGCAAAAATTAGAGGTAAGATTTACGATGTGGTGTCAATTTCATCATATATCGATGCTGGCACAAACATTAAAGTTGTCGAAATTAAAGATAACACCATAATGGTGAGAAAGTGGTTTGAGTAAAGGTTAAAAGGAGAAATGAAATATGATTAATTCAATGATGTTAATGCCAGGTTGGGCAATCTTAACAATCGTGTTAGCGGTTGTCGTGATTATCTTCGTGGCGATTTTAGTTTTGGTACCAACAAATGTTTGGTTCAGAGCACTTGCTTCTGGCGCGCATGTTTCTATGTTGAGACTTATTGGTATGAAAATGCGTAAAGTTGACTATAGAAAATTGGTTAACATTTACATAATCTCGCAAAAAGCAGGATTAGATATTCCAATTGCAGAATTGGAAACTCACTTAATGGCTGGTGGAGATATTGAAAAAGTTGTTGATGCGCTCATTGCTGCTCATAGTGCTAAATTAGATTTACCGCTTGAGATGGCAAAAGCTATTGACTTGGCAGGTCGTGATGTTGTTGAAGCTGTGAAAGCAAGTGTAACTCCAAAAGTTATCAAAACAAATTGGATTGAAGCTTTGGCAAAAAATGGAATTCAAGTTAAAGCAATTGCACAAGTTACTCTTAAAGCAAAACTTGATCGTCAAATTGGAACAGCGGACACTGAAACAATTTTGGCACGTGTTGGTGAAGGAATTGTAACTGCGATTGGTAAAGCTGGAACTCATAGTGAAATCATTGCAAACCCGTCAATCATTTCAAAAACAATCTTATCAGAACATTTAGATAAAAACACAGCATATGAAATTTTATCAATTGATATTTGTGATGTGGATGTTGGAAGCAATGTTGGTGCAAAACTTAAAATTGAAGAAGCTGAATCTAAAAAGAAAATTGCTCAAGCCGCTGCAGAAGAAAGAAAAGCTCAAGCAGTTGCTCTTGAACAAGAAATGAAAGCAAAAACTCAAGAAATGAAAGCAATTGTTCTTGCTGCTGAAAGTGAAGTTCACAAAGCAATGGCAACAGCAATGAAAAATGGAAAATTTGGGGTTATGGATTACTATAAACTTCAAAATCTCACCGCTGACACAAAAATGAGAAATTCAATCAGTGGATCAAAAGATGAAAAACCAAATGATGAAGGAAAACCTCACAACGGTGGAGGTTTCTAATTTATAAGCCTAACATTTGTTGGGCTTTTTAAAAAGGAGAACATATGTCTAATTTTGAAATATTCTTAATAGTTATGGCTTGTGCAATCCCGTTTATTGCATTGTTGACATTAGTTCCAAAAATAAAGTTAAAAAAGAAAGAAAAAAAAGTTGCTAAACCGACAAAACAATTAGTGGATTTGAAACAGGAAGAAAAACCTATCGAACTGGTTGTTGAAGAAAAACCTAAGGAGATTCAACAACAGGTGATTTCTAACGAAATCTCAACAGGTGATTTTAAAAACTATCTAGAAAGGAAAAAACAAGATGTAAGCAAACCCAAAAGGGTGGAACTTCCAAGTGATTTTAAAGATATAAGCATGCCATATATGCCTCGAAGGAGAGCAAGACAATCAGAAAAACCCCAAAATGTTGCAGAAGAAATTAAATCTTTATCTCCAGAACTCAAAGCAATGCTTATTGCCGGAGTGTTAGACAAAAGAAATTACGATTAAAGACCTAAAACAAGGTCTTTTTTTTCTTTTAAAATACTATTGACAACTATAGAATAATATGATATTATGTAATTACGTAATAACATAAGGAGGGAAATAAAATGACAGAAATGAAAGAAATTTTAAATCGTCTTGAAGAAATGGAGTATAGGCTCAAAAGAATGGAAGGGGGAACTCAAGATCAGAAACGTGAAAAGTTTAGAAATGCAACAATCAATCCTAAAGATATGGAAGAAGGGCGAATGGCTTATGTTGGTAAGTATGAATCTCCAGATAAAACAATGGGCGCAAGTTTTGGAGCTGATAATATTAAAATTTCAAAGTTGTTTGAAAGTAATTCTTTTGAAATGGCGCAAGTTATTGATGCTTTCTCAAGTGAAGATAGAATTAATATCGTTAAAACACTAATTCAAAGAAGCTTAACAGCACGTGGGCTCATGGAAGAACTTAACTTTTCAACCACAGGTAAACTTTATCATCATTTGTCTTTCCTTGAAAAAATCGGCGTGATTCGTAAAGATGCTGAGCAATATCACGTTTCAGCAAGATATATCAGTTGTGTGTTGCTCATTTTTGCAGGCGTTCAATCAATTATCAACAAAAACAATAATGAAGATTAAAAAAGATATCGCAAATACGATGTCTTTTTTTTATAATTCAATATTAATTTTTGCAAAATAATCTACATTAACAAATTCACTAATTGTCATATTAAAAGCATCGGCAATTAAAAAGATTGTTGATAATTTAACATCTTTAGTTTTTCCTTTCATTATGCTTTGAATTGTTGTTTTGTCCAAACAAGTTTCCTTAATGAGTCGATATTGAGACATGTTATGGTCTTTCAATAATTTACTTGTTCGCTTTGCAACTGCTTGTGTTAATGTCATTTTTTCTCCTACACTAGTATTCTACACAAAGCCGTTTTAATTCTAGGTAGAATAAATTCCACCCAAATCCTTGACAAATGTTGTTTTGTATGGTAGAATTAAAACAACCTAAATGGTAAAAGGGAGAAATTATGGAAGAATTAGAAATGAAGGTTAGAAAAGCAGTGAAAGAAACATTTAATATTGAAATTCCAGATAATTACTGGGTGTATTCCATGTCGGAAGCTGATTATGAAGGAGTTCTTGATGGGGATCCTAAAAAAACTCGAGAATATGTGCGTTCAGGAAAGTTTTCTGGCGTGTATATTGTTGATACAGACTCTGGAGACCGTGGGTTGCTGGATGCTGTGAATGGTGTATATATTAAACCATTCGATATGATAGGAATAAAATTAAATGAAAAATATGTTATGTTAGATTATTGCTGTATTAAACGTGAAGATGGCACTGAAGATGTATTTTCATATAATTTATACAATCCTGAAACAGGTAAATTGTCAATAGATTTTTCAACGACAAATGAACTTTCTAAACAGGGTAGACAATTAAGTGAAGAATTGTTTGAACCCGATAATGCATATGGTGGAATTGGGCAACAGGCAAGAGGTTCTGGATTTCAAACAATATCTGTTAATGAAAAGATGGGATTAATTTCAGAAGATACATTAACTAGTTACATCGAACCACAATATGACGCATTGATGCTTGCTTGGGGTGATGTTGAAGAATTGTGTAATCAAATAACAAAAAAAGACCAAATATATTGTGTTGTTAAAAACGATGGAAAGTTTGGAGTTGTTGATTTATCTAATAAAGTTATATTGCCATTGGATTGCGGTTCTTTTGATGAATTAGAATCATATTGTAAAGAACAAATTGCTCAAGTTGGAGTGTAATATGTTTTTTTGGTTAAAAAGATTTAAAAAACCGAATGAACAATATGATAAGAAACTTTTTCTTATTTATGACGCTTTAAATGAAGAGAATAAAACAATAGTAGATAAAAAGACAAACAGAATTATAACTACATGTATTTCTTTATACGCAATATTGTTTTTCATTATCGCTGGATTGTTTATTTTCCTAAGCGTGATGAAAGTGGAAGCAATGCTTAGTTTGTTTGTTGCACTAATGTCATTGTTGCCAGTTTATTGCGTTTGGTCAGCAAGCACTTGGAAGAAAGCTCAACCTCATCAAAAATTGACATTGATACAAAATTATGCTATAATGCTTTTAAATAATCAAGGAAAGTAAATAATTTTCTTGCGGAAATGTTTAAATAGGGAAATAAAATGAAATTAACATATTTAAAATTAAATACTTCGAATTTAAGCGGAGGAACTTTTCAAAAACTTGTATTGCTTGAAAATTATGCAAATGGCGTCCATATTAAGCAGAACAACTCAAAGAAATTATAACTCAGAGATCAAATACAACACTCGTTTGCTTTGATGGAGAAAAAATTGTAGGGATGTTAACGGCGAACGAAAATTTCAACAAGTTTGGTGGGAGCATTTATGTTAGCAATCTTAGTGTTGATAAGGATTATCAGCGAAAGGGAATAGCAACTCATCTATTTATTGAGGCTTCCAAATTTTATAAAAACATTGGTATAAATAAAATTATATCTCTTGAGGTTGACAAAACAAATAGTAAAGCTATAAGTTTGTATAACAAACTAGGTTTTAATATTGTTGAAGAAGATGAAGAACAATACGGAATGACAATATCATTGAATGAATTACATGGAATATTGCAAGAAACAATCAAAACAAATTAGGGGACTGAGAAATCAGTCTTCTCTTATTAGTTATATTTAATATATAATATAAATACCTTATTAAAGAAGGCAAAAAGCATAGTTTTTAAGATTTCAAAAAAAATTAAAAAAATTTAAAAAAATTTGTGAAAAACACTTGCATTAATTTAAAAAATGGTGTAATATAGGCTCAGTTACGCACCGCAAGGGCGTAACAAACACACAAAATTTCATAAATTTGTCGAAAGTTTAATAAATTTTAAAAATTTTCAAAAAAATTTAAAAAAGTTTTGAAAAAACTGTTGACAAAAGGTTTGAAGTGTGTTATATTAACAATGCGCAACATGTAAAACGCAACAGCGAATCTTGCATGAAGTGCCTATATAATGTGACTTATGTCTCTTAATTATATAGTATGAGAACAATGACAACTGCATATTTTTGAAAAATACAAATACGAGAAAGTAATTTGCATTAAGCAATTTATTGTATTGAATAAAAATTGTTTACAAGATTTTATGAGATACAATAGTGATAATTA
Organism: uncultured Lachnospiraceae bacterium; assembly: GCA_964520955.1. Taxonomy (GTDB): domain Bacteria; phylum Bacillota; class Clostridia; order Christensenellales; family UBA1242; genus RGIG1681. Next base: position 927 of record CAZFPH010000037.1, on the reverse strand, counting down.
AATATCACATTTCAATTTCAAATTTGTAATTTTGCCAAAGAACATTTATCAAAGGAACAAAAAGACGATCAAGCTACAAAGAGCATATAGGGAATGCCTTGGCACTAAACGCCGATGAAGGACGCGACTAACTGCGATAAGCTACGGGAAGCTGTAAATGAGCAATGATCCGTAGATTTCCGAATGCGGAAACGCACTATGGTGGAGCCATAGTATCATAACACGAATACATAGTGTTATGAGGGGAACCCAGGGAACTGAAACATCTAAGTACCCGGAGGAAAAGAAAGTAAATTAACGATTACCTAAGTAGTGGCGAGCGAAAGGGTAACAGCCCAAACCACGGGTAGCAATATCTGTGGGGTTTAGGACTCAGTGAGTAGTGGAAGTACTTATAGTTGAACATATCTGGAAAGATGGGCAATATAGAGTAAAAGCCTCGTAGACGAAATAAGTAACAAGCGAATGAGTATCCAGAGTAACGTGGGACACGTGAAATCCTGCGTGAAGATAGGAGGACCATCTCCAAAGGCTAAATACGATTTAGTGACCGATAGCGAATAGTACCGTGAGGGAACGGTGAAAAGAACCCCGGGAGGGGAGTGAAATAGAACCTGAAACTATATGTTTACAAGCAGAGAGAGCACTACGTAGCAATACAGTGCAATCTCGTACTTTTTGTAGAACGGGCCGGCGAGTTATCGTACGTAGCGAGGTTAAGGTATTAAGTACTGGAGCCGAAGCGAAAGCGAGTCTTAATAGGGCGAGTTAGTTGCGTGCGGTAGACCCGAAACGAGACGACCTATCCATGAGCAGGTTGAAGCAGAGGTAACACTCTGTGGAGGACCGAACACACTCCTGTTGAAATAGTAGGTGATGACTTGTGGATAGCGGAGAAATTCCAATCGAGTCTCGATATAGCTGGTT
>CAZFPH010000036.1:0-9441 GCA_964520955.1 uncultured Lachnospiraceae bacterium | reverse complement strand
GAGTCGCTCCAAGAATTGTGGAACCAGTACAGAGCAATAGAGTCATCAATCCCAGCAGAATTCAAATCTGAATTTACGTCTAGACTTAAATATTTAGATGCATTGAAAGAAAGTTATGAAAAGGGTGACAAATTTGCACTAGATACAACAATGGAAGAAGAATCTAAGGTTGCAGCAAGTGCTGTTGCTCAAGAACGTATTCAAGAAGCAATTAATGAAGCAAAGAAAATGAAAGAAGAGGAAGAAGCGAGAAAAGCAGCAGGAGCTATTCAAATGCAATAATTTACAAAAATGCGATAATGTTACACATTATTGCATTTTTCTACTTGAAAAAAAATAAAATTAAGAGTATAATACTTATGGAAAATTTTTAGTAAGGAGCAAGAAGTGAACGATACTAAGCAAGAAATTATTGCAAAACTTGCACAATACTTTCAGATAAAGCATCAAAACACTCAAGAAATTATCGATCCAATATACCAATCTTTAATGAATAATGTTAACCTTGATATGCAGAAGTTCAATTCTTGCCTAGAAATGTTAATTGCTCTTAGGGATAACGGGTATAATTTGGTATTCCAAAATCAAAACAATATGTTTGATGTGTCTAGTAAAAGTGGCCAAGTTCAAGTTAAAGCTGTGGTGTCAAACAACAAGCCGGTTTTATTCTTTTATGACAGAAATGGTGAAATTTTTTATAAACTAAAATATGCAACAAAAAACAATCAAAAAGCACTGATTGCAGAAACTTCAATCAATGAATACGATGTGACAACTGACAAGTTGCCAGAACTAGAAGTTGATAAATTCTTTTATAGTCATAATGATAGAGTTATTTTTGATGACGAAGATGTTCTTTTTAGAAGCAGAACATTAGCAAAAACTGGATATGCTGAAGAAGTTTTTGAAGAGTCAGATATGTGCGACGAGTACAGAAATTTCTATTTGTTTTTGAAATCTGCAATTGGCAGTGATGGTAAAAAATCATTAGAACACTTGTCTGTTGTAAAAGCCGATTTTTTGTTTGCTAGTTTCTATCAGAATCTAAAAGAATTATGCAGAATTGAAGACGAGTTTTCAATATCTGAGCTTGTATATATTATGGACGCTGTTTTAAATGGTGGAAAAAGCGGGCTCGCTTCGCCAACTGTTGCTGATTCAACTGTAACAAAAAGTAAATTTACTGATACTGTTATTAGGATTGCAGATATTTGTGCAAACAGCGTGGATAAAAAGGTTGGTTCTTTTGAAATCGGAGGTGGAACAAAAAAGAGAATAATAAATTTCTGCACGTCAGAAAAGTATGCCTCTTTGCATATACTTGATAGTAATAACACAGAAATTGTTACTTATTTAATAGGTCAAACAGACAAAGGATTCACATTGTTTAAAGCCATTAGAGATGAACAAGTTTTGGGTAAAGACGCTGTTTCAAGAATGTTTACATTAAACTTAACCGACAGCACGTTGCGTATTAATGCAAGTGCTCAGCTTGATAGCAGAAAATCTGGCAATGGGCTTGAATCTGATATGGACTTTTTGAAAGACGGAGAAATCACTTTGGTTAACACCGAGTCAAAAATATTATCTAAAGCGAAAGAATTTGAACAAAACTTAAAAACCAACTCTTAAAAGTCACGAAAACTCGTGACTTTTTTTGTTATATTTGCCAAAAATTCGGTAAATTTAAGCATTTTAACTTTTTTATTTGCAAAAAAATATTTTTGTTTGTTATAATTTAGATATTAATGTGGGGGAGGCTATGATGGCTGAAAAGAAAACAAGTAAAGCTGTAGATGAAACAAGCAAATCGTCAAAATCTTATGACGCTAAAGACATACAAGTTCTTGAGGGGCTTGATGCAGTGCGTCTTCGTCCAGGTATGTATATCGGCACAACAGGACTCAAGGGCCTTCATCATTTGGTTTGGGAAATTGTGGATAACTCGGTTGACGAAGCTGCAAATGGGTTTTGTACAAGAATTAATGTGACGCTTAATAAGAATGGTTCAATTTCAGTTGAGGACAATGGTAGAGGTATTCCAGTATCTATCCACCCAGTAAAAAAAGTTTCTGCTGCTGAAGTTGTTTTCACTGAGCTTCATGCAGGCGGTAAATTTAACAATGATAACTATGCTTATTCTGGCGGATTGCATGGTGTTGGTGCTTCTGTTGTTAACGCACTTTCTAGGTGGCTTAAACTTGAAATTAACCGTGATGGAAAAAAGTATATTCAAGAATTTGAGAGCAAAGAAGATTCTCACGGAAAGGTTAGGGGCGGTGTTCCAAAATATTCACTTAAGGAAATTGGTGCAAGTGTTGTAACGGGCACACGTGTAACATTTATGCCTGATGACAGAATTTTTGAGTCTATTCAGTTTAATCCAGAAACAATAAGAGAGCATTTGGAAGAAGTTGCTTTCTTAAACAAGGGTCTAGAAATTAACTTTATCGTTGAAGCAGAAAAAGAGACTGATTCAAAATCTTACTCATTCAAATATGATGGTGGTGTTATTGACTTTGTAAAATATATTAATGAATCAAAAACACCTCTTTACCCAGAACCAATTTATATTTCTGGCGAAAGCGATGGTATTAAGGTTGAAATAGCAATGCAACACACAGACAGCTATGCCGAAAGTACATTTTCTTATGTTAACAATATTCAAACTCCAGATGGTGGTACTCACGAAATTGGTTTCAAAAGCGGACTTACTCGTGCGTTATCTGACCTTGCAACTAAAACAAACACACTAAAAGGTAAAGAATCTGGACTTTTGGTGGGTGATGACTTTAGAGAGGGTCTCACAACTGTAATTTTAGTAAAAATGAAAACAGTTGAGTTTGAAGGTCAAACCAAAGCAAAACTTGGTAATCCACAAGCAAGGCCAGCAGTTGAAAGTGTTGTTGTTAGTGGACTCAATGAATATTTTTCAAACAAAAAAACAAGCAAGATTTTATCTTCGGTGTTAGAAAAAGCTGTGAGTGCAGCAAAAGTTAGAGAAGCATCAAGAAAAGCAAAGGAGATTGCTAGGCAGAAAAACTCTATCGAAAACTCTACACTTGTTGGTAAACTTGCTTCTTGCACGGGCAAAAACTATGCAAACAATGAAATATTTATCGTTGAAGGTGACTCGGCTGGTGGAAGTTGTAAGCAGGCACGTGATAGACATTTCCAAGCAATATTGCCACTTAGAGGAAAGCCATTAAATGTTGAAAAGAAGCGTATTGACCAAGTTTTGATGAATGAAGAATTTAGAACACTTATTTCTGCACTTGGTGCAGGAATTGGTGAAGATTTTGATGTTGACGCAATTAAATATAACAAAGTTATTATTCTTGCTGATGCTGACCAAGATGGTTTCCATATAAGAAGTATTTTGCTTACATTCTTCTTTAGGTATATGAAAAAGCTCATAACAAATGGTCACGTGTTTATTGGATTGCCACCACTATACAGAGTTTCAAAGAAAGACAAAGTTGAGTATGTTTATTCTGATGCAGAGCTTCCTGAAGCAACAAAAAGAGCAGGTAAAGGTTACAAACTTCAAAGATATAAAGGTCTTGGTGAAATGGACAAAGATCAGCTTTGGGATACAACTATGGACCCAGCTCAAAGAACACTTGTTCAAGTTACAATTGAAGACGCTGCAGAAGCAGAAAAAATGATTTCTACTTGGATGGGTGACAATGTTGAAAGTAGAAAGAACTATATTGCACAGCACGCAAACTTTTCAAGGGTTGACTCTTTGTCAGAATTTATTAGTAGCAAAAAGAAATAAAGTGAGGCTTTAGATGAACGAAGAAATTAAAGATGTTGAAATTCAAGAAATAGAAGAAGGTAATGCATCAGTTATTGATGGTTCAGGCTTTGGTAAAAGTGTTATTCAAAAAGATATTGATGTGGTTTTGAGTGAGTCGATGATTCCTTACTCTGAGCACGTTATTTTGGAACGTGCGTTGCCAAGAGTTGAAGATGGTCTTAAACCTGTTCAACGTAGAATTTTGTATACACTTCACGAGCTTGATATCACACCAGACAAAGAGTATAAAAAGAGTGCAAGAATTGTAGGTGAGTGTTTGGGTAAGTTCCACCCACACGGCGACACATCAGTTTATGATGCAATGGTTCGTATGGCACAAGATTTCAATATGCGTGAAATGCTTGTTGATGGACACGGAAACTATGGTTCTGTTGATGGCGACGGTGCTGCTGCGATGCGTTATACCGAAGCTAGAATGGCTCCACTTGCTGTTGAGATATTAAAAGACCTTGACAAAAACACTGTTGACTGGACACTTAACTTTGATGATACTCTTCAAGAACCTATGACACTTCCTTGTAGATTTCCAAATATTTTAGTTAATGGTGCAAATGGTATCGCAATTGGTCTTGCTACAAATATTCCAACACATAATCTTGGTGAAGTCATTTCAGGTGCGGTTGCAATGATTGATAATCCAAACATCACGCTTGACGAGATGATGAAGATTATTCCTGGACCTGACTTTCCAACAGGTGGCTATGTTATTGCTGGTGACGAACTTAAAACTGCTTATGAAACAGGTAAAGGCAAAATTTTAATTCGTGCGAAACTTCATATTGAGGGTAAGCCTAATGAAAAACAAAACATTGTTATAACAGAACTTCCATACCAAGTTAACAAAACAAAACTTTTGCAAAGAATTTTGGAAGTTAGAGATAACAAAAAATATGACCTTTCAGGTATTACTGAAATTTTAGATGAATCAGACAGAACCGGTATGCGTGCTGTTGTACGTGTAAAAAAAGATACTGATGTAAATAAGGTTATTGATATTTTATTCAAAGAAACCGACCTTCAAATTTCTTACGGTATCAATATGGTTGCAATTGCTGATGGAAGACCTCAGCTTATGGGTGTTTTGGATATGCTTGCATACTATATTAATTACCAAAGAGATGTTGTTTATAGAAGAACAAAATATGATCTTGATATTGCAAAAGAGAGAGAACATATTTTGCTTGGTCTTATTGTTGCGGTTCGTAACATTGACGAAGTTGTAAAAATTATTAAAACATCTGAAGATACTAGCGAAGCTAAACGCAGACTTATGGAGCGTTTTGAACTATCTGATAGGCAAGCTCAAGCTATTCTTGATATGCGTCTTGCAAGACTTACTTCACTTGAAATTTACAAGCTTGAGCAAGAACTTAAGGAAGTTCAGGCACTTATTGCAAAACTTACAGCAATATTAAACTCTAAAAAGATGCAATTTGATATTGTAAAAACTGAAATGCTTGAAATTAAAAAGAAATTCAAAGACCCAAGAAGAAGCGAAGTTATTTCTAGCCTTGATAAGTTTAAAATTGATGATGAAAAATCATTGCTTGCTAAGCAGTCTCAATCAGTTTATGTTTCATTATCTGCAAATGGACAAATTAAGAGTATGAGTCCATCTATGGTTTCAGGTGCTAGCAAAATTTGGACAGACAAGTCAAGGCTCGGTGAGGCTTATATTACTTTAGTTAAAACATCAACAAGTAAAGATGTTTTGGTGCTTACAAACAAGGGTAATGCATTTAAAGTTGACGTCAATGGTCTTCCAATTTCAAAATGGAAAGAAAAAGGCATTGATTTTGTAAAACTCGTTTCTGGATTATCTTCAGACGAAGTCCCTGTTGCTATGATTGAAAGTCCAACTGAAGAAACTGATAAAAAATTATTATTCTTTACAAAGCAAGGTATGGTTAAAAAGACTGCCCTTAATGAGTATATTATTGGAAAGTCTTCATATCAGGCAATTAAAATTAAAGAAGATGATGAACTTTTAGCTGTTGAGTACGACAAACCTGATACCACTATGATATTTATCAGTGAAAAAGGTATGGGTCTTAACGCAGAAAAGTCAGATATACCTGAGCAAGGTAGAGTTTCTGGCGGTGTTAAGGGTATGATGCTTGATTCAGATAAAGTTGTGTTTGCTTCTCAAGTTTCTGCAGGAGAGTCTGTAGTGTTACTTTCAGATAAAGCTTATGCAAAGCAAATTAATGTTTCGGAGCTTGATGTGCTTGCAAGGTACAGAAAAGGCGTTAAGGTGTTTGACCTTAAAGGTGCAAGTTCTAGTGGTACAAAACTGATGTGTGCAGGAACATTTAAAGATGAAGATGATATTGTTGTGGTTAATGAAAATGATGAATATTCAGCAATTTCGATCTCTTCAATACCGGAAGATACCAGATCAAGTAAGGGCAGAGCGTTATCTATTGAACAGACAACAACAGTAACCTACGCTGTTATTAAACATAATAGCTAAAAAAATCCACCTTTTGGGTGGATTTTTTTGATTGCTTTCTACAATAGAATTTATTTTAACTCATATTATTTGTTTGACCTAAAATTTGGTGTTTGTTATAATAATATTGTAGTAGATTGTGATGGTGGAGGTGCAAAAGCTTCTTTATGTTTGGCAAAAAGAAAAAAGAACCTAAAGTTGAAAAAGTTTTTGAAAGTTCTTCTGAAGAAGAACAACTTTTGTCTGCAAACAATTCTGCAGGAGATGAAGACGAGGCAAAAAACAAAACATCTGAAGATTTGAATGATTTTTTTGGCGTTCAAGAAGAAGTTGAAGAAGATAGTAGCTTAACTGCTGCACAAAAAGAACAGGTTGAACGACTTAACACAGTTAAAAGTAAAATTTCTAAAATTCTGCAATCATCAAATATTGAAATTATTGATGAAAATATTGGTGATGAGTATGAAATAGAATCTTCATCTAGTGGTAGTGTGATGTCTCAACAAGACTACGACTCCTTAAAATCTATGTTTGGTGACAGAGATAAAAACAAACAAGAACTCACACTCACAATTGATGAATTTGACTATACTTATGTTGGTCAGTATCTTGAAGAGTTTGACTTGATGCATATTAAAAGCATTAAAAGAGTTAAACTTCAAAGAAAGTATCCAAAAAAATTAAAGAAAATTTTAATCGCTGCATCAATTATTATGGTAATTGGTCTGGGTGCATTTTTAGGGTTCTACTTCACGAGAGAAGTTCCAGTTTACTTGAAAGGTATTTCGCTCAACCAAACAGAACATAATTATTACGTTAATGACATTTTTGACTATACTGGACTATATTTAAATCTTGAATATTCTGATGGAAATGTTAAGAAAATTAAACTTGAGGAAAAACATTTAAAAGATATTACAGGCAAAATTGAAAGAATTGGTGAAGATGGGAAAGATATACAATTTGTTAGTGGAACAACGGCAAATTTGATATTTACTTACGAGGTCTATGATGCAACTTACACAGTTAATATCTTAAAAAAGAGAGAAATCGGTTTAAGTGCTCTGTACTCAAATGGACTTTTTAATTTAAATGCAGATGAACTTATTTCTGATAATGATTTACTGCTTATGATAATCTACGAATCTTATGGTGAAGAGCTTATCAGTTTGTTATCAAGTGGATTTGTTGTTAAAGTTGATGGAAACGCTTGCACTTATGTTAAAAATCAGGGATATAAAACACCTGTTGCAATCACAGAGTCTTCAGTGATTACAATTGAGCATAGTGGCTATACTTTAAGTATTGCATACAGCTCGTATACAAATTACGCAACATCTGTGCCAGAAACAATAAATTTATAAAAAAACAGGGAAATATCCCTGTTTTTTAATTGTTAAAAGTTGATGTTGATTGATAAGGAACTCTTGTTGCTCGATTATTATTTGAATGAGATTTAGAGTTATTTGTTGTTTTGGTGTACTCTTCAGTTGTTCTAACCACTGAGTTATTTAATGTTCTGTCATTGTTTTCTTCCAAAGTTTTTGGCACCTCCGCATTATTATTTCCAGTAGAAACTACAGGGTTGTCCTTCTCCTCAGGTGTAATATTACTTGGATTATTATTGTTAGCATTTCTTCTTCTAATTCTTCTAGCTTTAGATTGTCTGTTTGCAGTATCTCTAATAATTTTGTTTTCGTGAACTGTTCCAGTTATTTCATTATTTTGAATTGCGTTTTGATTAGAATTTTCCTGATTTGTGTTTGTTAAATAGCGTGTGTTTAAATTTTGGTTATCAGTTGTGTTTTGTTTTGATTCAGTATTAGTATTTTGTGTTGAGTTTAAACTTGTTGTATTTTGATTGTTTTGGAATCTTCTTTGTGAATTTCTAGCAAGGTAATCGCTAGAATTGTTTTGGTTGTTATTTGGATTTGTAACATTTTGAGTTGGGGTGTTAATACTTAAATCATTAGTTTTTAAATAATTATTGTTAATAATTTGTGGGTTTGTTGTTGTATTGTTATTTGTGTTTGGATTATTAACTATATTATTAGTTGTGTTTTCTGTAGTTGTGTTTTCATTTGTTGGTGTTTCAGTTGTTTGATTGCTTAATTGATTATTTGTTGTTGCTGAATCTGTTTTAAAGTTTAAAGACTCAGCAATTTTATTTGCAATTTCGATATTTGAAGAATCGGCATTAGATGTTGTGCTTTCTGATTTAAGATTTGTTAAGATATTTTGATATGTTGAGCTTAGTTTTGTGTTGTAATAAGTTGAATTAACTGATAAATTATTTTCTAAAATATCAATGATTGAGTCAATTGCAGAAATTGTTGAATTGATTTTGTTTGACCTGGTTTCTAGTGCCTCTCCAGATTTGATGATATAATAATTTACTAAACTCTCATTTTTATCTGACTCAACTAAGTCGCTTGCAATACCAAGTTGATTTTTAACCATACCTCGGTTGCCGTTTAAAAACGAAGTATTTTCTTTTATTACGTTTACATATGCGTTGATTGCAACTTTATTTTCTTCAGTTAATGTTACGTTGCCATTATAAATTTCATTAACATAAATCATCAAAATTGAACGCTTTAAAATCAGGGTGTTAATCTTTTCGTTAATTTCGTCTGAAGTTTGCTCAATGAGGTCAGTTGAAAATTTTAAGTTTATGTCTAAGCTTGTAGAATTGTCATCACTTGTAAGTGAAATATATGGTCTGCTTGATAAAACAAACAATTTAAAATTGTCAGTTCTTTCAGTTGGGCGAGTAATTGTGTTTTCAATTTCTAATTCAGAGATATTCTCGTTTAAATATGAAATACCATTTGAAGAAGACCCAGAAGTTTCTACAATTTTGCCGATTTTATCATTTGATGTTTCGGTACTGGTATCGACATAATCAAGTTTGTTGATGCTTGAAACAAACTCGGCCATACTTTTATCAATGTTTTTTGCTAGTTTGTTGTTTGATGATGAACAACCGATTGCTGTGAGTGATACTGCAGAAATCAAAGATGTTGTTATAATTTTCTTAATTTTATTTTTCATAATTCCTCCAAAGTTACTATTAGTTTCTATCAAAATTAAAAAATTATTTATGTTTTGAATAAATAAGAGTGAGAATGTTAATTAATTTATATAATTAGAGACAAAGGAGCGG
>CAZFPH010000035.1:947-9902 GCA_964520955.1 uncultured Lachnospiraceae bacterium | reverse complement strand
ATTTTAACGTACTGTTAGATTTTTTGGCTAATAAATAATTAATCCAACTTTTGTTGGGTTTTTATTTTGCAAGAGATTAATTTTTATAAAATATTGAAATTTGCTGTAGGTTTTGCTAAAATGAAAGCGTTAGGATAATTTTTTAAGGGAGAATATTATGTTAACAATAAAGGAAGCTAAAAAAATTCCATTTGCAGAGCTTGATGATGAAACTAAGGAATTTTTTTATGACACATTCAAAAGATATGTTGTAAGAAAGCATATTTCCGATAGAAACAAGGAACTTTCGTCTTTGTTTTCAAGAAAATTAAGAACAACAAATCCTCGTGAGTTTGCAAATTGTTTCAATGAGCTCAACAGCAGGTTTGTTAATGCGAACTTAATTCGTGAGCTGGACTATGATGAAATCCACACTGACTATTTGCGTAATATGACAGAAGATAGGTTTAATTATGCGTTAAATCAAAGAGGTAACACCTTTGAGAGAAAGATTGCATTAATTTGTTTTTCAAGAAGACCTAGCGAACGTATTGCAAACCGAATGGACTTTCCGTTGCTTGTTGCTTATGCCGATATGCAGGACTTGGTGTTTGAATTTGCAGAAAAATACCCAAACCTTGCACTATCTCAAATTTTTCAGATGGCTGCAAACTCGGTTAGGGCAAACTTTATAAAGAATAATGGACACAAAATAAACGACTCAAAAATCGCTGAAACTCGAACAGATTATAAAAGCCTTGGCAAAAAATGTGCACCTGTTTGGAAACAAATGCTGGAATTTTATATGAATGGACTAGAAAATATAGACGCTTTGGAAGGTGCAAACTTTGTGCTTGAAAATTTTGTTTTTACCAGTCAGGTAAAAAATGAATTTTTGGAAAGAATTCAGCCTGAAATAGAAAAGGCGTCACTGCATCTTCAAAGTGATAGGGAGTTTATGCAAAAGCAAGCCGATGAAATGCCTGAGTATTATGATGTTTCGGATTATGACGAGGTTATGTACTCAAAAACTTATGAAAATGATATTTTTGCTGGGCATTTGTTAGAACCTATCAAGTCTGTATTTTATAGGTACTTAAGAGACCCTATTTTTGAAGAAAAGGAAAAACAAGAAAAGAAACCAGAATAAAAACTCAATCAAACGATTGAGTTTTTTTGTTGTTTTATTCTCCGAGTGATGATGGTTTTTTATCAATTTCTGACATCATTTCGTCTCTAAAAATTAGATACATTCTGTTGTCGTAGCCCTGAAATTTTGATTTTAAAACCTTTGGCAAATCTTGTTTTACGTCTTTGCTTGAAATTATGCTGATTGGTTCGGCGTGCATAAATTCGTAATATCCGTCTTTGTTAACTATTGCGTTCATTGTGTAGTCAATAACAGCTTCTTTGCCGTCAAGCGTTGTTTCAATCCAAGTGTGCAAATATTTTGATTTGTTTGACAGGTTGTAGGTGTAACCAGTAACAACATTGTTGTCAAAATTGAATTCAAATTCAGCTAAGTTCAAAGAGCCTCGGTGACAACGGCCACCTCGCCCATCGCTTTCAAGCTCTTTTTTATATCTGATGTCTGGAAAAACTTTGGTCAGTGGCAAAAAAGTAATAATTGTTCCGTTTGGTTTTACAAACTCGGTGAAGTCGCCCTCTGATTTTGCAGAGGTAATATATCCATTTGAAATTAACCTATCAGCAAGTTGCCTTTTGCGTTCATCAGTTGTTGATGAAAATGTAAAATTCTTTATCACACCACAAATATATGCGTCGTCAAAATAAAACGCTGTTGCGGTCTGCATATGATTAACAAATGCCATTATGTCGTTTGAGTTTGAAAGCCTACGATATGTGTCGTCCCATTTTTGGCTTTCAAGACTAGGCTTTATGTACTTTGCGTGGAATTCTTTCTTTGAAATCATAGTTTATCCTTTTTGTCAGTGAGTTTTGTTAAAATTTCTAGGTATACCGCCGAAATAACACCGCTTATGGTATTAAAAATTACGTCAGATACTTCAGTGTTGCGGTGTATTGGAAGCACCCATTGGTATAGTTCTATTATAATGCTAAGCAGAAACGAAAACAAGATGGTTTTCAAAAATTGTTTTTTGTCTGTGAATGTGTACACCACAAATCCAATAGGGAACAGCAAGAAAAGATTTATCAAGGTGTTGGTTTTTGAAATCTCGAACCATGCAAAGTCCAGCGAAAACCATTCCTTGTTAAAGTTTAAAGAAATGCTGAGTTTTGAACCACTTAGGCTTATGCTTCCAGTTGTCCCAATAAAAAGAAAAATCAGGTATATAAAAAACAAAACGCTTGCACAAATTTTTAGTGTTTTTGGCTTGTTTTTGAGCGTGATAAAAAGGATTGTTGGCAAAACAGCCATTAGCACAATAGTTAAAGATAACGCTAGGTATAAATTGATTGTCATAAGTTCTCCTGAGATTATTATATACTAAATTTAAAAATTTTGCAGAAAAAACAACATATTTGTTCTTCCATTTTTGTAAAAATTGAAAACTATGCTATAATCGGATTATGGAATTTATACTCGCACAAGTTTTGGGCGGAATTGCCTTAGTGCTTATATGCATAAGTTATTTCTTAAAGTCAAAGCCAAAGTTTATGATTCTTCAAACGACGGCTAATTTTTTCTATGCCAGTGCGTTCTTTGTTGTTAAGGCTTATGTTGGTGCAGGACTTGTAATGATTTCACTTTTTAGATGTATCTATCTGTACATTGCTGAAAAAAAGTCGTTTAAGTACACCGTGCATTTTTTGCCAGTTTTCATTGCTTTGTATGTTGCAACAACAATAATTTTTTGGGATAATGTTTTTGATTTTATGCCACTTATCTCAAGCACACTCTTCACGATTGCTTTCACTATTAAAAACCTGCAAACAATGAGATATGTTTTGATTGTTCCAAACACATTGCTTGTAATTTACAACATTTTAACCACAACTTATGCCAGTGCACTCTTGGATTTTATCGAGATTATAGTTATCGTTGTTGCCATTATAAAATTTCATAATGAAAACAAAAAAATACAAAAAAATCAAATAGGTTAATTTACTTAGTTTTGTGCTAATTATATTTAATCCGTTTTATCTAAAAAGAAAAATAAACCATAGTGGTTTATTTTTTTATATTATTTATTTTTTAAAAGTTCATCAAACAGATGCAAGTTGTCTAAGCTCGGGCGAAGTCTTCCACGTTCAAACTTTTTAACAATCTCCACAATTTTGTCGTTGAAAGGTGTTGGAATGTTGTGTTTTTTTCCAAATTTTACAACAACGCCGTTAATTGCATCAATTTCGCAAGGCTTTCCATTTTTATAATCCTGCAACATTGAAGGTTCAATATTTTTATGTTTCTTCATAGCTATTGGAATAAGTGCTGTTGCAAATGTACGCTTTAGGGCACCTTTGTAGTAAAACAGTTTTGTTATGTTTTTGCCTTGAACAGGTGCAAATGTTACGCCTGAAGCGTGGCCAACGTCAATACATTCTTTCATACAACGAATGGCAATTTTTCTGCCAAGTTTGTTTTCAGTAATGCTTCCGAATGTTCCACCAACAACAGTTCCAAGACCTGAAAATGTTGCGTTTATTAATAGCTTAGACCATCGGGCACCAATAAGGTTGTCTTCAATGTGAACAGGGCACATAAGCTTTAGTAGTTGTTCAACGGTTTTAAATTGTTCATTGGTTATTCCGTCCATTTTTCCCATATGGAAAGATAAACTCTTTGGGTCGCTTGTTAGCTGGCACACACCTGGAGCAGACAAGGTTGCACCCCATTCCACAACGCAACCCATTGTGTGGTTTGTTCCTACAATTTCTGCAATTTCTGGTTCTGGCAAGCCATTTTGCATTGTCACAATAACGCCGTCTTCTGTTAGGTAATCTTTCAAAAATGTTACAACCTCTTTGTTATGAAGTTGCTTTGTCATTAAAAAAATGACATCATACTTTCCGCTCATTTTGTCTGGTGTTAACGCCTTAACAGGTACGGTCATATCAATAGTTCCTGTGATTTTTGCACCGGTTTTGTTCAGCACGTCAACGTGGGCTTTGTTGCGGTTTATTAAATCGATTTTTCCACCATTTTTTGTAATAAAAGCCCCAAGTACAGTTCCAAGAGAGCCTGCACCATAAATTGCATATCTTTTCATAAAACACCTCTAACTTGTTGATAAATCAATTATATCACAATCGAAAATTTTATAGCAAATATTTGCAAGAAAAAGAGGCAAAGTTTTAACTTTGTGTTATAATAAAGAGGAGTTATGTGTTACTATCAAACTAATAAGGAGGGGTGTATGAAGATTTTAATTCAAGGAGCAACGAGCGATGAGATTGATGTGCTAACAGAATATTACAAGCCTAGCGTTAAAAACGAAATTGCCGGCTATGAATTTTTTGAGTCGGATTTTGCCGGGCACAAAATTATAATTTCGCTAACACAAAAGGGAATTATTAATGCAACCACCTCAACAACAATAGCACTTTTAAAATTCGCTCCTGATATTGTTATAAATCAGGGCTGTGCAGGGGCACACATTGAATCGTTAAAGGTTGGAGATATTGTTATTGGCGAGCAGGCAAAATATATTAACGATTTCAAAATGCCAGTGAAGCCTGCTGGGTCTGGTAGCAATAGCTTGGAGTGGACTCCTCACACTAGCAGGTCTTATGCCACCAAGTCAACCGAAGAACTTGTGAGCATTGCAAAACAGGTGAAAACGACCTCAAAAGTGGTTGTTGGTGCACTTGGTTCAGGCGATATTTTTTCAAGAGAGGTTGATAGAATTCATTTTTTGCATAATGCGTTCAATAACCTCAGCGAAGATATGGAATCTGCTTCAGTTTTAAAAGTTTGCGAGCAGTTTAACTCTAAGCGAATTGCCTTTAGAATTATTTCAAATAACGAGCTCACGAATCTAGCATTTGACGCATCTACAAGGGCAACAATGCAAAAATTTGTTATGGATTTTGTATCGATTTTAATAAGCAAATAAACACAAATAAAAAGGGCTAAACAATTTGTTTAGCCCTTTTTCTGTTTTTTATAAGGTTAAAAATCAGGTAGAAAACCGAAACATATATAACAAATAAAAGCACTACCAAAATAGGATATAGAACAGGGCTTCCACCGACTAAGTTAAATACTAAATCGTAAGGTGTGCCATCGCCACGCATCAAGAACATATAGTTATAGTCAAGTAAAACATTTGCAATGTATGCCACAATGCAGAATGATAAAAGTATTGCAAAAGTGATTATTATATTTTCTTTTTTCATACTAGTCATTTTTGCAATGCCGATGTATAACGAAGCAAAACCAGAGATTGCGTGAGTTATGCCCGATGCCACATTATCGAGAGATAAAACAGGGTAGCACGCATAGTTTTGACCTGCGGCATAAGTGCCCATCACAGCACCAAGTAGTCCAAAAATAAACACAAAATCAAGAGCGGATTCTTTAACACGTCCTTTTGCAAAAGCGGCAAGAGGTATTGCTATTAATTGAATACTACACAAAAATAGAGGCAACATATAAAGCCAAGCTAATGCGTCTTTTGACCTTATGCAAATAAGAATAATTTTAGTAATCTCAACCACATTGATTGCTATTGCACAAACAATCAAAACCTTATTTTTTGTTTTTTCACTTTTGTGTTTGTTACGTAAGCCAAAGAATATTGCGAGTAAAATCATAATTGCCATCAGTGAGGAAACAAACAACAAGTGTTGCCAAGAAAAATATCCTTCAGGCTCACGAGTGTAGCCATCAAAACCAAAAAATTCTCTCATACTTTCACCTTTTCATTAGTATTTGTAATTTAATTATTAAATAAATATATTTTTTTTGTCAATATAAATAATAAATAGCAGAGTATTATAATTATACACATTCCTTTTAGTAGATATTTAATTTTCTTATACTACAAATAAGAGTGGTTTTTTCCACTCTTATTTTTTCTTTTTTGCTACTTTTTTAGTGTCTTTTTTGACCTCTTTCTTAGTCTCTCTTTTAACTTTTTTCACGTTTTCTTTGATTTCTTCTTTAATTTCCTTTCTAACTTCTTTTAAAACAATGGCTGTTCTTGCTGGGAGATAAAGCTCAATATAATTTTGACCATCGAATTTTTTAGATGGATAGGTTATGTGGTGCACAAGCCCGCTTCCGCCATATTTGAAGTCGTCAGAACAGAGAGCAACTTCATAATCTGAATTATTAAATATTGGAACAAGCACATTTGTAAGCGAATGATTTGGACTAAAATTAAAGGCAAATATAAGTCCGTGCCTGTAGAATACTATTGTTTGTTCTGGATTTTTGAGCAGTAGCAGGTCAGCCATTTTTTGATTGAATATTCGATTTTCTTTCGTTACTTGTATCATATCTTTATCGAAATCGCCAAGCCAACCATATTTTAAAAATCCGTTGTGGTACAAGCTCCACTGACGTCTGCAGTAGTGGAAACTCCAACCGTTGCCCTCACGAGGGAAGTCAATCCATTCAGGGTGACCAAATTCATTGCCCATAAAGTTAAGGTACGCTTCGCCTCCGCCAGCAAGTGTGAAGAGTCTAATCATTTTGTGGAGTGCAATTGCTCGGTCAATAACTGGGTTATGGCAAGCTCTGTCCATATCGGTATACATTGCAGCGTCTGCAAGGCGGAATATAATTGTTTTGTCTCCAACAAGTGCTTGGTCGTGGCTTTCAACATAGGCAACAGTGCCCTCGCCAGGACGCCTTAAGCACATATCTCCCCACATTTGACCAATGTTCCAGAATTCGTCTTTTTGTTCTTTTATGGTTCTTATCCACATATCAGGCAGTCCCATTGCAAGGCGGTAGTCAAATCCAACGCCACCCTCACTGATTGGGAGACACATACCAGGCATTCCAGACATATCCTCGGTTATGGTGATTGCATTTGGATTAATTTCTCTAATCAGTTCATTTGCAAGTTGAAGATATGTGATAGCTTCAACGTTTGTGTTGGTTGAAAAGTACTTTTTGTTGTTGTCGAAAGCTTCGCCAAGACCATGGTCGTGGTATAGCATTGAGGTTACGCCATCAAAGCGGAAGCCGTCAAAGTGATATTCTGTTAGCCAGAACTTGAGGTTTGAAAGCAAGAAATGTATAACCTCGTCTTTGCCGTAATTGAAGCACTTTGTGCCCCAAGCAGGGTGCTCACCCTTTGCTCCATCGTGGAAGAATTGCCAAGTTGTGCCATCAAACATATTGATACCCTCAGTGGTGTTTTTTACGGCGTGAGAGTGTACAATGTCAAGAAGTACACGAAGCCCAAGGGTGTGGGCTTTGTTAACCAAATATTTCAAATCTTCAGGCGTTCCAAACCAAGATGAAGCAGCGAAGAAATTAGAAACTTGATAGCCAAAGCTACCATAATATGGGTGTTCCATAATGGCCATCAGCTGAACGGTGTTGTAGCCACGCTCTTTAATCCATGGCAGGGTGTAATCAGCAAACTCACGATATGTTCCAACGTGTCCGTGCTCTTGAGCCATACCAACGTGTGCCTCGTAAATATACAAGAATTCTTCACCCTTGAAATTTTCGTCTGTCCAATTGAAAACTTTTCTGTCGTCAACAACCTCACCGCACCACGCATAGGTTTGTGGGTCTTGAACTACTCTTTTTGCGTAGAGTGGAATGTGTTCGGTTCTTGTCATATTGGCGTCGACAATTGTCTTAACTTTGCAACCGTCCCAAAGGGCACCATCACCATCAAGTTTTAGTTCCCAAATTCCGTTTTCAAGCTTGGTCATAGGGTGGTCAAGCCAATGCCAATTATTAAAGTCACCAGTGAGATAAAGCTGATAAGCACTTGGTGCCCATTCTCTGTACACCCAGCCATCGTCTACGTGGTGAAAACCAAAGTAGTTGTGAGCGTTTGCAAACTCATTAAGTGTTTTTTTGCCACCAAGTAATCTCCATTTTGTGTGGTGATAAAGGTGCATACGATAGTCGATGTCGCCTTGAAATGGCATAAGTTGTGGATTGTATTCAAAAATGCGATACATTTGCAATTTTTCCTCCCCCGAATTTGTGTTTAACCATTTTGTGGTTAATGGTTTTTAACCCCTGTTTATAACAATATATTAATGATAACTTTTATGTATTTTAATTGTCAATAAAATTAATTAATATTGACCTAAAAAATAAAAAAGTGAAGACGGTGTGCTTCACTTTGTTGCATAAAATAATCTGTGATTAATAAGGGTGTCTTTGAGGGGCTTGTTGTGAATAATCGAGCTTTTTGATTGGCTCAATAAGGTCATAAGCATCTTGAAAGAACGAATCAGCACAAAACTCTTCAAAAATTATTTCTTGACGTTCTTCAAATGCGTTTTTCATAGTTTCCCAAGGGATATATGAATTTTGCATTGAAACTTTGTCTTTTATTTCTGAGAGGATAGTGGTAATTATCGGCTGATAATTTTCGTCACTAATGTTAGTTCTTTTTGTGTGTCTGTGTTGTTTGTTTATTGTGTTTACAAAGTCGTACATTTCGTCTGAAAAGTCGTAGTTCAAAAAGTAACAAAGTAGCCTGAAGGCGTTGTTTGTGGCAAGCTCTTCTGGTGTTTTGTGATTGGCTTTAAAGTAAGCAAGTATGTGCTTTGCGTACATTTGAGAAACGCTATATCCTTGATTGATAAGTTCAGCACCTTTTACTGATAAATCATCAAAAGTTAAAGCCATTCTTGCACCTTGCCTTAAGGACTGACCAAGGTCGAACATTGGTGCGAGGCGAATTCTTTTTTTACCATTTTCAATGTAGACCAAAAACTCAGTGTTCTTTAAGTGATGGTCGCCATTGCACAAAGAGAAATCTGTAACAACGTCAGTTTCAAGTGCTGATTGCATTTGCTTTTTTTCTTCTTTATTTCAGATATGTTACAGGCTGGCTGTTCTTTCCC
>CAZFPH010000035.1:0-937 GCA_964520955.1 uncultured Lachnospiraceae bacterium | reverse complement strand
CTAAGGTAATATATGTCATCTTGCAAAATGTTTCTATAATTTTCATAGCTTTTGGCAAGTCTATGTATATATAGTCAAAATCGTTCGATGTGTCAATCATACCAACTTTTTCTGCCATAGAGGCCAAGGTAACTCTGTATGCACAGCCCTCTGAATAGTCTGGGGAAATTGTTCCGATTTTTTGCGTGCCATCAACTTGCTCAACAGCAAAAGAATAAGAAACGCAAGGAATGCCTATTTGGTTTAAGACATAGCTTGAAAAAACTTCAGCAAAAACATCTTTAAAAGGACTGAATTTTACGTATTCATCAGGTCTTGTTAAATGAGGGATTACGTATTTTTCACAAGTTCCTTCAATATTTTCTCTTATATCAGGATTGTTTCTACTAACTTCGTGAATGGCTGGTATTATCGATTCAGAATAGTTTATTGTGGTTGACATGGTTCTGCCTCGTTTGATTGTCCTTTTGCAACAAACACAAAATTTTCCCCAACAAATTTGCCTTGTTGTGCAAGCTTGAATAGCATATCAAACTCAGAATCATTTGCAGAAATCTCAAGTGCTTCTTTAAGGTCTGGGCGATTAAGCCTTAAACAAATTGAAGTCACAAAAGAAAAGCCTTCTGATTTTTTATTCGATGAGCCCATCATTTCGTCTTCATAAGTTTTAGGCAAAAAATATTTGGTTTGAACATTAAGTTCACCATCTTTATCTGAATTATAAGTGTAAAGACCATCTTTGTCTTTATCAAAAAGTGTACCAACGTGATATTCTCTAAAATAGAATTCAACGCTTTTATCTGCGATTTTTTTCATATTAACCTCACAAAGATATTATAGTTCATCACTTAAATTAAGTCAATATTTATCAACAAAATAAAAACCTGGCAAAAAATCCCGTTAAATTGGTGTTCTGTTGAGTTCCATTTGGTGCACC
>CAZFPH010000034.1:0-9977 GCA_964520955.1 uncultured Lachnospiraceae bacterium | reverse complement strand
TGTTTCTCAGCCAGATACTGGTGAGCAAGGTCTTGAAATTGCTGAAAGCTTAGTTCGTTCAGGTTCAGTTGATATTATCGTTATCGACTCAGTTGCAGCACTCACTCCAAAAGCTGAAATTGATGGCGAAATGGGTGACAGCCACGTTGGCTTGCAAGCAAGACTTATGAGTCAGGCTCTTAGAAAACTTGCAGGTATCACGAATAAAACCAAAACTTGTGTAATCTTCATTAATCAGTTAAGAGAAAAAGTCGGTGTTATGTTTGGTAACCCAGAAACAACTCCAGGAGGAAAGGCACTTAAATTCTATTCAAGTGTAAGACTTGATGTTAGAAAAGGTGAAATCATCAAAGACGGCGACCAAGCTGTTGGTGCAAGAACAAAAGTAAAGGTTGTTAAAAACAAAGTTGCACCTCCATTCAAAACTGCTGAATTTGATATTGTGTTTGGTATGGGTATTTCTCAGGAAGCTTGTGTGCTTGATATCGCTGTTGATATGGACATCATTCAAAAGAGCGGTGCTTGGTTCAGTTATAATGGTGAAAAGATTGGTCAAGGCAGAGAAAATGTTAAGAAATACTTAATCGAAAATCCAGCATTCTGTGAAGAAGTTACAGCAAAAATTCGTGATGCTATGCTTCCAAAATCAGCTGAAGAGGGAACTGAAGAAACAAAATAATAAAAGCCGATTTATATCGGTTTTTTATTTTTTAAAAAAATAAGCGTTAAGGTTAAATAAATTCTAGATTGCTTGACTTTTAAAAATTCGATATGCTAATATTAAAATATGGTAAATTGCAAAAAATTGCTTAAATTTTTTGAGTTTATACATAATTTAGGGGGAAACATATATGACAGCTGTATATATTATTATCGCAGTGGTTGTTTCCTTGGCGATTGGTGCTTTCGCATCTTATTATATTTCTACTAAGATGCTTGAAAAAAAGTTAGGTAACGCAAAAAATGTTGCTGAAAAAACATTAAAAGATGCTGAGGAAAAGGCATCTTCAATCAAAAAGGAAGCAGTTTTAGAAGCTAAAGAAGAGGCTCTAAAATTAAAAACTGATTCAGAAAATGAATGTAGAGAAAGAAGGGCTGAAATTCAAAGAATGGAAGCTCGTATTTTAGAAAAAGAAGAAGGTCTTGATAGAAAGAACGATATTCTTGATAAAAAGTTGCAATCTATTGAAGATGCAAAGAACGACCTTGAGGCTAAAAAACAAGATCTTGAAAATGCAAAACAAGAAATTTTGAGCGAAAAAGAAAAAATCGTTAAAGAACTTGAAAAGGTTGCAGGTCTTTCAAAAGAAGAAGCAAAAAAACAAGTTGTTGATTCAGTTATTGACGAGGCTAGAAAAGAAGCCGGCAACATTGTTCGTGATATTGAAAATGAAGCCAGAGAAGAAGGCGAGAAAAAAGCAAGAGATATTGTTACTCTTGCAATTCAAAAGTGTGCAACAGATCAAACAGCAGATGTAACTGTTACAACAGTTGCTCTTCCAACCGATGAAATGAAAGGTAGAATTATCGGTCGTGAAGGTAGAAACATTAGGGCTATTGAAACCGCAACTGGTGTTGACCTTATTGTTGATGACACGCCAGACGCCGTAACACTTTCTTCATTTGACCCAATTAGAAGAGAGGTTGCAAGGCTAACCCTTGAAAAACTTATCACTGACGGCAGAATTCACCCAGGCCGTGTTGAAGATATCGTTGAAAAGGTTAAAAAAGATATCGAAAAAACCATCAAAGAAGCTGGTGAAAACGCTAGTTTTGACGCAGGTGTATTCAATTTGCACCCAGAGCTTGTTAAAATTTTAGGTAGACTTAAATACAGAACAAGTTATGGTCAAAATGTGTTAAAACATTCTCTTGAAACTAGTTACATTGCAGGACTTTTGGCTGGTGAACTTGGTGCAAATGTTGCTATTGCAAAGCGTGGAGGACTTCTTCACGATATCGGTAAAGCACTCGACTTTGAAATGGAGGGTACTCACGTTTCAATTGGTGTTGATGTTGCTAAAAAGTATAAGGAATCTCCAGAGGTTATCCATTGTATCGAGGCTCATCACGGCGGAGTTGAATATAAGTCAATTGAAGCTATGCTTGTTCAGGTAGCTGACGCAATTTCAAGTGCAAGACCAGGTGCAAGAAGAGAATCTCTTGACGCTTACGTAAAACGTCTTGAAAAACTTGAGGCAATTGCAAACAGCTTTAAGGGTGTTGATTCTTCATTTGCAATTCAAGCTGGACGTGAAATTAGAATTGCTGTTAAGCCAGAAGAGGTTGACGATGCATCAATGGTAATCCTTGCTAAAGAGATTGCTAGAAAGATTGAATCAGAACTTGAATATCCTGGACAAATCAAGGTTAACATCATTCGTGAAACAAGAGCAACAGATGTTGCTTCATAATAAAAAACAAAAAAGACCGAGTTGTCGGTCTTTTTTTATTGCATTTCTTGCAACACAATTGCAAGGTTTTGAAAAAATATTCTTTGCTTTTCCGAAAGCATTGGTCTGTATTGTTTTTGTAAATGTTTTGGAGCGGTCATTGTTTTGTAAAGTTTTTCTCTTGCACGGTCATAACCTTTATTATCTGTTTTAAATGCATTCATATTTGACAAAATTTGAGAAGTTGAGTCTGTTACAACGTTTCCAAATGCAAGTGCTTTTTCAGATGCAAACGAAATGTTCACAGGAACAATATTTCCGTCACAGGTCACACAAGGCACATTTCCAATTAGCATAAATTTATGATTTTCATAATCAATGAATGGGTAAGGTTCACTTAAAACTTTTTGCATACTCACTTTGTGCTCGCTAGCAGGAAGGAGTTTTGCTCTGCCTTCGTCATAAAAATCCATATCACATTCAAGCCTGCACTGAATAGCGTCATCACCGAAACGCCGTTGGTATTTGACAATGTTTTTAAAAAGTTCTTCAATTGTAATTCCACGTTCAATGATTTGCTCTAAGTGGTAATCATCAAAACTAAAGCAAACAAACATTGGAATATTTTTTTCATTTTCTGGAATAGTGAATAAGTGTGGTTTGTCATCGCAACTGAGAACGTATGAGCGGAGCTCCTCAAAAGCATTAAGAACCTCTTCAGAAACAATTGTTCCGTTTGTTGTGAAATTCGACTGATGAACAATAACATTGTGTTCTTTTAGTTTTTGAGTGACAAGTCTAATTTTTTCAGGCACAAGTGTAATTTCACCACCACCAAGTGCAATATTTTCAATATAGACAACTTTTTTAAACAAAGCGTCGAGCACATCTTCGGAAATTTCCTTGCCCATACAATCACCACGCATACAATGACTGCAAGTCAGGTTGCATTTTTGCGTTAAAATGATTTCTAAATCCATACAAGCTAATTTATAGTCGTTATATTTTGACATATCAGTCTTTTTCTTAATAAATTCCATATTGTTATTATATCATAAATGATTTATCATTTCAATATGTTATAAAAAATTGATTTACTATGAAAAATGATAAAAATCTTTTGAAATAAAACTAGAATTTTTGTATATTTTTGCGAAAAAAATTAATATATTATAATATGTATAAAATTTTTGATTTACACAATGATTACTTTTTAAAATTAAAGACCGACAACAAAAAGGATAGGTATGTTTCAAATAAAGAGCAGGAAAATAACATAATTTCTGCTATCTGGACAAGTGGACTTAGTACCGATGAGTCGTTTTCTGAAATTGAGCGTGCCAGAAATTATGTTAACACGCACAGTCATTTGTTTTTAGGCGTTGAAGATTTACATTTTTTGAGCAAGAGCAACATTGATAAGTTTTTATCACTCAGACCTGTATACGCTGGGCTAACTTGGAACACAACAAATTGTTTGGCAGGAGGCTCGCACGAAAGTGGTAGGCTTACAGCCTTTGGAAAATTCACGGTAAAACAGCTTGAGTCAAATAACATAAAAGTTGACACCGCTCATTTAAACGAAGATAGTTTTATGGATATTTCTAAGGTTACTAGCAAGCCAATCTTTTGCTCGCACACAGCGTTTTATGGTTTGCAACCAAATGCAAGAAACTTAAAAGACTATCAGCTGAAAATGATAATAGATTCTGGCGGTGTTGTGGGACTTTGCTTAGTTTCTGACTTTATCAATGGTTCAAAAAAATGTGACATAAAAGACGTTGTAGCACATATTGATTATTTTGCCTGCAAATTCGGCATAGAAAACATTGCAATTGGTACGGATTTTTATGGCACGGCACACCTTCCGAAGTCGATAAATTGTTACAAAAAATTGACCGATAAACTTTCAGTTTCACTAGAAAATTTGGGTTACACTCAAAAAGCAATCAACAAAATATTTTTTGAAAACGCTTACAATTTCTTTTTGGCTTAAAATTTTTACTTGTCTTTTTTGAAAACATCATTTATAATTTGCCTATATTGGAGTGATTATGCAAATAAAAAAAGATGACATAAAAGAAAAGATAAGAGAGAGTGCAAAAGAAATATTTTTCAATGTTCCTTATAAAGATGCATCAATGCGTGATGTTGCTTCAAAAAGCGATATGACAGTTGGAAACATTTATAGATATTATGAAAACAAGGAGCTTCTATTTGATGATATTTTAAAAGATACTTATGATGGCGTTGTTAAACTTATCAAGGTAACAGACTTTGCAAGAGCATTTATTAAGAAAAGAAGCACTACAAATCAAAAGACACTATACAAAAATTCAAAATTTAAAACATATTTGCTAGAAGCTATTATTAAGATTGTTGCAAAGCACTGCGTTGAACTTTATATATTGCTAAATAATAGCGATGGAAGCAAATATGAAGATACAAAAACAAGAATACTAAACCTCATTACCGTTACAATAGTAAAAACTATTGAAGGTATGACAGAAGATAGGGCAGATACATACTCATACCTAATCATTACAACCTTTTCATACTTACTCAAAAAACACAAACATAATCCTGAAATCTTAAAGCAAGAAATCAAGATTTTCTTTGAAAAATTATTTGAAACTTTTTAAACACCATTCAGGTGTTTTTTTATATCATAAATTTTTAAAAAAATATATATAATTTTTAATAATAAAAGTAAACAAACTTGACTTGGTGTTCATTTTTGTATATAATTAATTTATTATGGGAAAATTATGTAAAAACATTTTTAGATATATATCAATTTGTGTTTGTCTGGTGCTTTTTGCAGGACTATTTTCAGCTTGCTCTTTAGGGGAAAAAGAGGACAATACATACGCTGTAACTGGCTATGTTTACGATGAATTTGGCGACCCTGTTGAGGGTGTGCTTATTTCAAGTAACATTGCGTCAGCAACAACAGACAAAGATGGCAAATATATTATATCTGGAATTGAAAATAGCATAATTTTATCACCGAGCAAAACTGGCTACAAGTTTGATGAAATTAGCAAAATGATTTCAAGCAAAACTGACAATGCTAATTTCTTGGCATACAAGGAATATCAAATTAATGGTGTTGCTCACAACAACGGCGTTGCACTTGCTGGTGCGAATGTTATAATTAATTCGCTTTCTGGTACTTTTTACACAATGACTGATGAAAATGGCTCATTTGTTGTTTCAGGTGTTGCTGGTGAGAGTACAGTAAACTGTGAGGTAGACAGCCTTCAATTTTATGAAGTAAAGACAACAATTGACAATCCAAATGTTCAAATTTTAACAACATCAAGTTTAACCATTGAATTTGAATTTGACACAAACGATATCGATTATTCAAAAATTGAGCTTTATGTTAATGGCGAAAAGTTAAGCTTATCTTCATCAAAAAAAGTTATTGAAGATATTAATTGTGGAGCGGTTGTTGAACTTAAGTCAGACACTTACCACTTTAACAGAACATCAAAGTTTATTGTTTCTTCATTAAATCAAAAAGAGGTATTTAGTTGTAGCAAAATATATTCGCTTACGGGCAGTGTAAAGAGTGGCGATGTTGCTCTTGGTGGTTCAAGTCTGCTTCTTGATGGAAAATTTTTGAGCTATGTTGGGGATAATGGTAATTTTGCAGTTAGTGGGTTGTTTGGGGAACATACACTTACCGCTGAATTGTTCGGCTTTGAATTTTCTAGTCAAGTTATAAATCAAAATGTTACAAATGTGGATTTTGTTGGAACAAAAACAGTAAATGTAACAATTTCTACAGATTTTGATAACGGAACAGAATTTAATTTTGGTTTATTGAACTATGAAATGGTTGAGGATTTTAAATTTAAACTACAAAGCTTGGAAGTTGGGCAAACAATTTCACTTTCTTCTGAAGATTATCACCTTAATTGCACTCAGTTTGAAATTGATGATAGGTTTGAATATATTGTTGACGCAAAAGCATTGTATAGCGTGAACATAATCGTTGAAGAAATTGAAGGAATTGAATATCTTCTTGACGGAAACGTTGTAGAGGCTGGTAGCTTTACTAATTTGTATGGAACTCACAACGTCTCTGCAAAATATGAAGACTATATTTTTGAAACAGCCGAAGTTGATTTTGAAAACACTGAAGCAACACTTGAATATTTAGTTCCATATATTGTAAATATTAAAGTTGTTTCAGGTGAAATTAGCATCAGTAACGCAACTATCAGCATTGGTAACACTGCAGTTGTAACTGATATTAATGGTGAAGCAGTGATTGAGGGTCTTGTTCAATCAAACACTATTTCAGTTTCTGCAAATGGTTATAATTCTGCTGAAATTGAAGTTTTTGAAGCATCGTCAAAAGTTGTCGAATTATCTTATGATATTGATGGATACGTTCTCGTTGGAAATAATCCTGTTATGTCTGCTGAAGTTTCTATTGGGGAAAAGAAAGTTGAAACAGATGAAAACGGATATTTTGAGTTTAAACAACTATTTGGTGAGTGCTCTATTGAAATAAAAAAGGAATTATATAGCTTTGAAAATAAAGCTGTGACAAAGCAAACAACATTAAGTGTTGGCGGAACTTATAGCATTTCAGGTAATGTTTCTATTGAGGGCGAACCAGTATCAGGTTATTTAATACACTTAAGAAATATTAAAACTGGAGATGAACTTATTGAGTACACTGATGCTAATGGCGACTATAGTTTTATTGGTCTTAGTGAGATTTACTTTTTATACGCAACTTCTGCAAGTGGTGCTGTTGAGTTAAAGCCAGTGTCTTACACAATTACAGGTGCAGGAAGATATAGCTTTAGTTCAAGTGGTTATTCAGTTTCTGGTTACATAAAAACTGGCAATGTTCCTATTGCAAATGTAAAGGTTATTGCGGGTTCTGATTCTGTTTACACAGATAGTAATGGTTATTATTGTTTTGAACTTTTAACTCAAGAGTGTTCTATCTATGCTGAAAAAGACGGCTACACATTCAGCGGAGCTATTGATGTTTCGGATAATAGTTCAGAAGCAAACTTTAGTGCTTCGTATGAAATTAAGGGAAAAATTGTAGTAAATTCTGTTGCCTTAGCCGGTGTAAAAGTAACAATTGGAGATAGAGTTGTTTACACCAACGAAAACGGCGAATATTCACTCAGTGGAATTGAGGGTGAAGTCAGCGTTTCATTTGAAAAAGAAGGATATGAATTTACCTCGAGCGGTTCAGTTTCTGGAAATGGCGAAATTGAGGTTTCAAGCAAAGTTGTTTCAACTGCAATTGTAAAAACTGGTGACATTCAAGTATTTGACTATGAATGTTACATAGGAAATGAAAAACAATCAGTTGAAAATGGTGTTGCAAAGTTCACTGCTGAAAAAGGAACGGTTGTTACATTTGTAAAAGATGGCTACACAATATCTTCAATTGCTGTAACAGAACCTAAGCAGTACGTAGCAACAGCAACTTATAGCATTTCAGGTAAGACAATGAGTGGTAGTGTTGCTGTCCAAAAAGTTTATGTTTATTTGAACGAAACTCAAATTGCAACAACAAACTCAAATGGTGAATTTAGCATTTCTGGACTATCTGGAGCAAACACACTCACGTTTGCAAAAACTGGTTTTGCAATTTGCGATGTATCAGTAAATGGAGCAAAATCTGATATAGTTGCAAATGCAACATTCAAAGTTTATGGCACAATTTCTGTTGGTTCAAGAACATTAGATGGGGTAAAAGTTCTTTGCAATGGAAATGAAGCAATAACCGCTAACGATGGAAAATTCGAGTTCACTCAAATTAGTGGAACTTACGGACTCACATTTGAAAAAGATGGTTATACTTTTGAAAATGTGACAGCTGATAAGTTTGGTGAACAAAAGTTTGTGGTTGAAGCAAGCTATTCAATTTCTGGTGTTGTTAAGTCTGGAAACTTAATTATTTCAGGTGCAACAATAATAGCAACTCTTGAAAGTACAGGCACCGAGATTGAAACAGTAAGCAATGAAAATGGAGAATTCTTAATTCAAGGCATAAAGGGTATTGCTGATATTATTGTTTCAAAAGATGGCTACTTAACCACAACAATTTTGGGATTTAGCGATATCTCAACAAATGTTTCAGCAAATTTAAAATATAATGTAACAATTAATTTTGACGTTGAAGGCGTTACGGTTTACGTAAATGCTAACAAGCAAGTTGTAACAAACAAAGTTTTATCACTCACGGGGCTTCAGGGTGAAAATACATTAAGGTTTGAACTTGCAAACACAAGTTTTTCACAAAACAATGTGAAAGTGAGGCAACCAGGTGTGCTTAATATTTCAAGCACAAAGAGTTACACAATTTCTGGTTATGTGAATACAGACACAGGTCTTGCTGTTTCAAATGTGATCGTTGCATCTAATGCAGGTGACGAAGCAGTTACTGATAGCAATGGTAGATATGAATTTGCAAACGTTGCAGGTTCAATCAGCATAAAGGACGACAGTATTACAAAAGAAACCAAAAATATAACAGCTGATGGCGAATACAATTTTGTAATTTCGAATTCAGACTTTGCTTATATGCTTTATGTTAATGCTTACAAAAACTTTGATAACGCTCAAAGTTTACAAATGTTTGGTACTGGTGAAGTGGTTGGCGACGCTGGGGTAACAAAAACCACACAATACGTTTATTCATTGATGAAAAAAGATAACAATGGAAACTACATTAAGCAAAATTTAAACTATGGAGACTCGGTTTTTGGTGTTGACCCAAAAGTTTCTTTGGTTACATATTTACAAGCAAGCACAGGTGTAGTAAAATATGAAATGCTTGAAGATGGAAATGTTACTGGAAAAACATCTGCAAATCACAACGTTTCAAACTTCACATCTGTTTCTGCGAGTGACTACAAAACAAAATTTGGTGAAGGCATTACTGATTATGGTCCTTACGATATAACAAAATCCAAGATTACAGGATATTCGACAGTATCTCTTAATTCTAGCGGAAACTATGTGTTCACATTAACGCTCTCAACATCACAAGCAGGTTACGCTACAAGAATTGAAGCACTTAGTGGTGTGGATTTTCAAGAATTTACGTCTATCCAGTTAACTTATGAGATAACAAAAACTGGCTGGCTGACAAAACTTGATGCTTGTGACAAATACACAATTAAGCAGGGTGTGAGCGTATCAATTGTTTCAAACGTTAGCTATATTTATTATACAAATAAAGCTAATTTAAAAATTGATGACCTTAGTATTTCAACAAACGATGCACTAACTAATTCATTAAAAAAGAGCAGTCAAACTGAACTTGAGGTAAGTTCAGTTTCTGCCACAAACTACGCTTGTGGAAACATTGTTTCACAAGTAATTTACGGAAAGTAGGAGGAGATATGAAAAAATTAAAACGTATAATTAATTATTGTTTTATGTTTATTGCCGCAGTGTTTGGCTGTGTTGTTTTTTCAGGTGCTACCGCACTCGATATTTCGCAAGAAGTTTCAAAAGCGGCAACTCCTATTTCTTTATATGCAAACTTAAGAGAAAGAAGCAATGGTGTGACTGTTACAAACCCAGAAGTTA
>CAZFPH010000033.1:0-10004 GCA_964520955.1 uncultured Lachnospiraceae bacterium | reverse complement strand
ATCAAGATTGAAAATGTTTTTGAGGCGGGCGAGTCACTTGTTGATATGTCTTCAATCACAGACGAAGAAATTGATTTAAATGACGCTGAGTTTGTTGAAAAACTTATTGATTTGTTAAAACAAACTTATGTTTGCACATCTTCAAATCAAACTGTTTACGATTATTTCTATGATGAAATTTATAATGGTCTTATTGGAACATCTACAACAAGCGGAACATATTACACAAAGCTTCAATATGAATGGTACAATGATTATTTGACAGCTAACAAGATTGAAATTGTTAACAGAATGACTTATGAAGAGTTAATGGACGCAATAAACTAATACAAAAAAGCCATAATTTATGGCTTTTTTCTTTTTTTTCTTGTCAAGTTAAAATTTTGCTATTATAATAATCTTATGAAAAAACAGCAAGAAAGCGAACAATGTATTATTGAGGGTGTTGAAAAGCCTGTTTTTTCTGGTGCGGAAAAATCCGAAAAAGATGAAGCATCATTAATTAGTGAAACTGTTTACGAAACCGAAACGGGGGAACAGTTATCATTTTCTACTGATGTTGATATGGGATTATCTGAAGAGCACGTTCAAGAAAAGCTCAAAGAGGCAATGGATAGCCAAAGTCCTAAAAAACGAAAAAAGAATATCATTATGAGCTTGTGTTTACTTCTTGTGAACCTTGTGTTTATGGTGTTTATCATTAAGCAGTTAATATCTAATGTTGGTGATATCAGCATTACTGATATTATTGAAGAACAGGGTAAAAAACTTTGGTGGCTTGCTGGCGGAGTTTTGATGTATGTTGTTTATATGCTGGCACAGGTGCTAATGTATAATGTTTTAATAAAGGACCTTACAGGAAAAAACCGCTTTGGACTTTCGTACGACGTTGCTGTTGTTGGAAAGTATTATGACAACATCACGCCTTTTGCTGTTGGCGGACAGCCTATGCAAATTGTTAGGCTTTCATCTAATGGTATTTCACCAGGCGTTTCAACAAGTATACCAATCATCAAACTTATGATTAATAGTGCTGTTAATATGTTTGTTGCTTTGCTATTTTTTATATTTGGTCTTCCAAAAATTCCTCTCACTTCGCCATTTAACGACTTGCTTTTGATAATTCTTGAAATATTAGGTGTTATTGGGCTTATTATCACAATACTTATAGTGCTCTTTATGTTTTTAGTATCAACAGGCAACTTTGTTACACGTTCCTTAGTTAGTGGAATTGTTCGTTTAGGATACAAATTAAAAATTGTAAAAAATTATCGTTTAACTGTAAAAAAAGTTATGGGACAAGTTTCTGAATATAAGTCGTCAATGACTTATTTAAGAAAGAGAAAACTTGTTTTACTAAAAATGATTGTTTTATCGCTCGTCGAGTGCTTGTCTTATGCAATAATGCCGTATTTTGTTGTTATGGCGTTTGCTGGAACAATTGATATGTCGTTACTCTTATTTATAATGATTTGTTTAACAAAATATTATATTTGTTCGATGGCTAGTAGCTTTATTCCACTGCCTGGCGGAACAGGACTTATGGAAATATCGTTTATCTTCTTGTTTGGTATTGTGGTTAATGATAACATAGTTTGGGCACTGCTACTTTGGAGATTTATTTCGTATTACTTAATTATTATTCACGGATTTAGTCACGAACTTATCAAAATTGCTAAAAATCTTTATAAAAACAGAAAAAGAAAGGAAACTGCATAGTTTCTTTTTTTGTGTATAAACCAAAAATTTGTGTCAATACTTTTAGTAACAGGGGGAATTTATGAGAACTTTTTTACTAAAAGCAAAACACTTTTTTAAACGTAATATTTATCCAATAACTGTGAGTTTATGTACAGTTTTGGTGTTAAGTATTATCACAGTATCGGCCTACACATCGATAAAAAATAGCAATTCTGCTATAAACGTTAACCAGAGTCAAGAAAACAAACAAGACAACGAAGCCAGTAATGTTGATGACACTGATCCATCAAAACCAGTTGACTCGACAGAAACCATAATTTTTGATTTGCCATTTGAAAATGCGACAATTTCAAAAGAGTATGCCGACAGCAAACTGCTTTACGACGCAACAACAAAAATGTGGTGTACTCATCAAGGATTGGATTTTGCCTGTATTGAGGGTCAGGAGGTTAAGGCTGTTTATAATGGAAAAATTACCAAGATTGAGAGCTCTATGATGAATGGAACAGTTGTTTATTTGAAAATTTCAGATAACTTGACTGTTGTTTACAAGGGTTTGTCGTCAGACCACAACTTAAAAGAGGGTCAAGAGGTTAAAAAGGGTGATGTTCTTGGAAAAACAACCACATTTTTAACAGAAAAAGCAGATGGTGTGCATTTACATCTCGAACTTTTGAAGGAAGATAAACTCATTGACCCAACAGAATATTTTTCATTTAATAAATAAAAGGTTTATACCTTTTATTTTTATTTGCCTTTTGTTTTATTTCTTAATATAATAATTATGTGGGGGAGTTTAATTTTATTCCCAAAATGGAGATATATATGAATAAAACAAAAATTGTTTGTACAATTGGACCAGCTTGTGCTGATATTGAAACTATTAAAGAAATGATGCTTTCAGGTATGAACGTGGCAAGATTTAATATGAGCCACGGAAATCATGAGAGTCATAGAAAACTTATGAATTTGGTAAAACAAGCTAGGTTTGAACTTGGGCTTCCTGTTGCTATTATGCTAGATACTCGTGGTCCAGAAATTAGAATCAAACAATTCAAAAAAGGCAAGATTATGCTGAAAGAAGGTCAGCCATTTTCTCTTACAACCGAAAATGTTGTGGGCGATGACACGATAGTTTCCGTTACCTATGCAGGGCTCCCTGAAATTGTTAGAAAGGGCACAAGAATTTTGCTTAATGATGGATTAATCGAACTTGTTGTCACAACCAAAACAAAGTCGGTTATTCACACAGAAGTTGTTTCTGGTGGCGAACTTTCAAACAATAAATCAATCAATCTTCCAAACGTTGAGCTTAATATGGAATACCTAAGTGAGTCTGACAAGGCTGACATTGCTTTTGGTGTTCAAGAGGGCGTTGATGTTTATTCGATTTCTTTTGTTAATCACAAAGAAGATGTTGAGTGCGTTAGAGCTTACCTTAAGTCTATTGGCGAAGAAAGTTCGTTCATTATCTCAAAAATTGAGTCTGCAAAGGGTGTTGAAAATATGAAAGAAATTATTTCAGCATCTGATGGTGTTATGGTTGCAAGAGGTGACCTTGGTGTTGAAATTGCCTTTGAAAAACTTCCACATATCCAAAAAGAAATGCTTAAAATTGCAAAAGATTTAGGAAAATATTCAATCACTGCAACACAAATGCTTGAGTCTATGATTACAAACATAAGACCTACAAGAGCAGAAATTTCTGACGTTGCAAATGCAATTTATGATGGAACATCTGCAATTATGCTTTCTGGCGAAACAAGTGCTGGAAACAACCCTGTACTTTCTGTTAAAACTATGCAAAAGATTGCTGATGAAGCAGAAAAAACAGTTGATTACAAGCACGGATTGCCTCAATATATGCCAGCAACAAGCGTTAACTGCGGTATTGGTTATGCTGCTTGCTCACTTGCTACAAGTCTTAATGCAAAGGCAATTTTAGTTACAACAACAACAGGTTCTTCTGCTGAAAACATAAGTAGATTCAGACCTGACGCTGATATTATAGCAATCACACCAAACTATGATGTTTACTTTAAACTTGGAATGTTCTGGGGTGTTACAGCTCTTTTAGATAAAATGTATTACGATACAGATGGACTGCTTAAGTCTGCTAGAGAAAGAGCAAAGCAGAACAATCTTGTAAAAGAGGGCGATGTTGTAATCCAAACTGCAGGCATTATGACTGGCGTAAGTGGTTCTAATATGCTTGTTGTTTCAGAAATTGAAAAATAGGAGTAACTATGAAAATTTTTAAAAGGATAGCTTTATTTTTGCTAACGGCTATGCTCCTGCCAGTTTCTTCACTGCTAACTGGTTGTGGTGCAACGCCAAAAAATGAAGTTTTGGGCGTATTCTTTCAATCGTCGTTTTACGATGAAGAGGGTACACCTATTTTTGCCGTTGACAAGGGAATAGATACTTGGCTTTCATATAAGGTTAATCCATCTTCTTGGTCAGGTTACAACGTTACTTATGCTGTTAAAGAATGTTCAGCTCAAAACTTGTCTAGGTTTAACCTTGATAAGGGAATTATTAATGTTGGCTCTGATAATTTTGAAGATATAAAAATTGAAATTCATATAAACGGATATGTTGATACTTGTATTGTAACTTTAAAACAATATCCTCAAAGTGTTTATATTGTTGATGAGGAGATAACAATAACAGCTCTTAGCAACTACACAATCAATCCAATTGGTGTGTTTACTGATGCAATGGGGGAGACTTATGAGGCTTCTTTGATTGAATACGACTATAATTTTGTTGTTGAAAGCACAGATCCTACAATTATCAATATTCCAAATGAAAACAGATTAAAACTTTGCTCAGTAAGAAAAAATAGTGGAACTTCAAAAGTTAAGGTAAAAATGCTTAACACAATAGGCGAAGTGAAATTCTCATTTGAACTTACTGTTAATGTTATTGAAAATGCGTCAAAATCAGTGGCTATGGTGTCAGGATATGATTCTTTTATAAGTGAAGGTAGCACAATAGATATTAATGCTTCAGATCTTGAATTAGAGGATGGAAAGTATAAACTTGAGTACAATGCATACATATTCAGTGTTCAAAACCTATATTTGAGGGATAATGTTGAGCTTACTGCAACAACAAACTCAAGATATGCTAGAGTTAAAGATGAAGAAAAGACAGTTTATATTACAAAAGGAATGGGTAATACCTTGACTTTTGAGTTATTTATATGGTCTAATTTGACTCAGATTGATGGCACAAGTTATTCTATGGACTTTACCATTAACATTAATTTTTAATAAAAATCAAAATAGAGCAAAATGGCTCTATTTTTTTAGTGTCAAAAAATTAAAACTAATAATACATTATAGGGTAAAAGCAAAAATATACAAATATTTTTTTCATAGGGTATTGATTTTGGTATTTGGTTATGATATAATATTTATAGCGAGTTATTAAAAATAAACCAAAAAAACTTGTAAATGCTGAAAATATCGAAAAGCTACCATGTTTTTTGGGGGAGATTTTCGATAAGTATTGACATTTATAGTGGAATGTTGTATAATAATGCAAACTAAAAAAGGGAGATGGTAAAAATGAAAAGAAGAAATTTATTTTTATCTTTAATTTGTAGCATAATGTTGGCCGTTGCACTTGTGACTTTTACCGTTATTAGTGTAGTTCCGACAAAAGAAAAAGCGGGAAATAATCAAACATCACAAAACGTTTCTGACGCAGGTAATCAAGGTGACGAAAATCTTGACCCAGAAAATCCAGATGTTTTAATCAATGAGGGTAGAGATGGTTCAGAAGAAAAACCTTATGTTGTTTACTCAACTGAAACATTCAAAACTTTTGTTGTAGACAAATATCTTGATGAAAATGGTGATTACATCGACTATAACGCTGTTAATGAAGATGGTGATTACTTATATCCAAATCTTAGAGATGGTTTATACTATGAACTTGGTAACGATATTGATTTTGCTGGTACAGATTTTGTAACAGTATTCAATAAAGGTATTGCTTTTAACGGACACATTAACGGTAAAGGCTTTGCCATTAAAAACATTACAATTAGTGTAACTAAAGACAACATTGATAGTTTCACTTTAAAGAATGATGAAGGCAGATATGAAGCTCACATCGGTATCTTTGGTGAACTTGATGGTGCTGCTCTTAAAGATGTGAAAATTGAAAACATTAAGATTACAGTAGCTGATGAAGTTTATACCTATGTAAAATCTGGTGATTTCGCAACCGAAAAGGGTGGTGCAATGAAGGAAATTACAATCGGTACAATAGCAGCTGTTACAAAGGCAACAAAAGAGTACAAAGTTGATTCACTTCCAGAACTTGCTCCAGTTGAGCCAGAAGTTGAACAAGAGGCTACACCTGCTGCAGATGAGGTTAGTGAAGAATCTGTAGTAGCTCCAATTGAAATTTACGTAATTGACTATACTTTACTTGAAAATGTAATAATCACTGGTTCAATCGATGCTGGTGCTTACTCAGTATACGCTGTTAACCACGTTCAAGGCTATAACGCTATGGGTGGTGTGTTCGGTGTATCTGATTGTGTACTTTTAACAAACGTAACAACAGATGTTGAAATGATTGCTGACGAAGGCAAAAACTACTTTGTGGGTGGTATTTCTGGATACGCTTACAAAACAATCGTAACGACTTCAAACATTAAAACAAGCATTAAAACAGGATATGACCAAGCAATCTACATTGGTGGTGCATTCGGTTATGCTTCTCCAATTGTGCTCAACGAAACAAACATCACACTTGATGTTGCTGAAATTGGCGAAGAAAGATTCAACACAAAGGGTGTATCTCAAATTAACGACACAGAATTCACTTGGGTTGCTGGTGCAATAGTTAAACTCCACGCTAAAGCAGATAACAGTGAATCAATTATCAAAGATGTTAACATTGTTGCAAATGTAGACATTGATGGTATCTACGCTGGTGTTGTTATGGACATCACATCTGACGCAACTGAAAAAGTTATCGAAATCACTGATGTAATCGTTGATAGCACTGTAAATGTACTTAAAGCTAGCGGTTTTGCTAGAACAGTAAGTGGTGCGGTTATCACATTAACTAAATCAGTAGTTGACGAAGTTAACGAAATCGACTATAACGTAAGACTTCTCGGACAAGTTAGACTTAATAAGAACACAGACTATAATAACAGACTTGTAGTTGCAAGTGCATTCATAGGCAATTTTTCAGATACAACATTTACAAATGGATTTGCTTCTGTAAAACCAGTTGTTTCATACAAAATCTATGCTCAACTTGAGGCTATCGACACTGTGAGACCTTGGGGAAATAAAGTTAACGGAACAACAAACTGGGCTATCTAGTTAATCTACAAAAAGAGATGCAAACGAGTATCTCTTTTTGCTTTTATTAAAAATTGTGATACAATTGGAATAATAGGAGATATAGAATATTATGGAATTAAATAACACACAATTACAAAACATATATCAAGAAATGAAAAAGGAAAACCCAACATTAACGATTGATGAATTTATTGAACTTATTAGGAGTTATAATAACGATAATTTAGCTTATTCTGATTTTAGTGACTATGCAATAAAAATTCTTCTTAGTACACAAGAAGTTGATGAAGATAAAAAAAACACACAACCTATCCAAATGAGTCACTAAGGAGTAATTATGGGAGTTGAAATAAATAATATTCCTTGGGTTATGCTTGATACGAATTTAATTATTAAAAGATTTCTTGGACTTGGCTTAACTTCAAAAGAAAGTGCTCTTTTTGATGATATTAAAAAGGGAAAAATTAACGTTATAATAAGTCCAATTAATTACGGCGAAATAAAGCACAACAGTTTAATTTCATTCATATCATACCAAGGAGCTCTAAGAGATGCTTTCTATAATCCAAAAATTGGAACAGGTCAGTTGATGGTTTTTCCTAAGGCGGAAATTTTTACTAGACAAGGTCCACTTGCAAATTTGTTAGACCTTGCCAATGCTTATGCTTATGATAAAAATCGACAAAAGAAAGTGCCTTATTATGAATATAACGATAGATTAATGGCGGCTCTAGCGGCAATTTTGGATATTCCTCTTATTACCGCAGACTCACATTTACTAGAAAAAGGTAGAAGGGAACATATAAAGAAGACCAATAAAAGATTTGGTATCGAGGGTTTCTACTCGTACCCAGTAAGCGTTGAGGAATATTTTGAAGACCGAAAATTCTTTGAAACCAAAACAACCAATAATTCATCATCGCTTTTTGAGCTTAAGCCACTTATGAAGATGGGTGCAAAGTCGTCAGCTATACAAAGTACAGAGAAAATTGTCGAGTCTTACAGGGGCAGGATTGATGCTTCAACCTATGACCAATTGAATGCAATATTAATAAATGAAATCTTGAATGAAAATAACGCAGAAAGTTTAGCATCTATTGAAAAAAAGTTACTAAAATGCTTCAATGCTAATGCCGAATTTAAAGATAATAACGAGAGATTCGAAAAAACTAGGCGGGCATCATCTGCTTATATGTTTAACATTACCGCTATTGCGTTCTTTATTATGGAATACATTTCTCAAACTCAATATGAAAAAGGTGGATATGTTTTTTGTGATAGGAAAAGACTGAATGAGATTGAAAAAAGTTTGTCAGGATTTGGTTTTTCACTTGAGTATGATGGTGATGTTTTGGTTTCGATAAATTATAAAGGATTATCTTTTTCGCTGTGCAGAAAACAAAAACATAAAAACTATTACCTAGAACGTAATATATTAGGACAAAAAATTAATGATGATTTCAAGATAAACTGCTCTGTAGATATTGATAAACTAGAACCCGCAACCGCTATGGCGTTAATTCCATTTGGGTGTTTAAAAACTAGTTATAGGACCGAAGTGTCGAAAAAGTTTGCTTGGGGTAAGAGGAAAGAGAAAGGCGATTACACAGTTCTTTCAAATGATGAACTTGCTGAGCTTGTTATGAGTTCTGCTGTTGGCGGAATTAGTGAGAAAGACTTGGAAGATTATAGAACAGATACAACTATGACTAATATTTGCAAAACTTTGATGTATTTACATAAAATTGAAGTTAAAGATAAGAGAAGTTTTTATTATGAATAAAACACACCACTACTGGTGTGTTTTTTCATTTTGATTGTATTAAATATTTTATAATATGGATAGACAAGTGAAACTGTTTAATTTATAATATAAAACTAGGAGATGACTTATGAAGTATGTTGTTATAACTGGCGGTGCTAGTGGAATGGGAAGAGCTGTTGCACTTACTCTTTCAAAAAATGACTATTATGTTTTTAGCTTAGATATAAAACAAAATGCAGAGACAATTGAAAATATTGAACAAATCAAGGTTGATGTAACAAACCTTGCTGAAATTGAAAAAGCACGTGAAATTGTTTTTAAAAAAACAGATAAACTTGATGCTGTTTTAAATTTCGCTGGTATAATTATGATGAACTCACTTATAGAAATATCTGAAGAAGATTTTATCAAGATTTTTAATATTAATGTTTTTGGTGCATATAGGGTAAATAAAGTATTTTTTGATATGGTTCAAAAAGGCAAAGGAAAAATAATAGTTACATCAAGTGAAGTTGCACCTAATAAAGTTTTGCCATTTAATGGAATTTATGGCATAACAAAGAAATCTCTTGATGCGTACGCAGAAGGGCTTGCTATGGAACTTGGAATTTTGGGAATTCCGGTAATTAGAATTAGACCTGGTGCAGTTGCAACTGAACTTATTGATAGTTCAAATAAACAAATGGAAAATTTTGGAAAAACCACAGTTATATATAAAGATATCTTACCTAGATTTAAACATATTGTTGATGCTGAACAGGGAAGTGCAATACCAGCATCAAAAATTGCGGAATTGGTTTTAAAAATTTTGAAAAGTAACAAACCAAAACTTATATACGCAAGAAATATAAGCAAAAAGTTAAAATTGTTAAACATAGTACCCGCAAAAATGCAAGTTGCTGTGTATAAAAAATTATTAATAAAATAAACACACTATATTGGTGTGTTTTTGTTTACTGAAAATTCAGGATTATTACGAGAAATGAAAAATAGGTTACGTAAATTATTTGGAGAATTTTAGAAATAAAAAAACACCCCTTTAAAACATAAGGAGTGCAGGTTGGTGTTCCCAGGCTGACTCGAACAGCCGACAACCCCTTAGGAGGGGGTCTTTATCCTGCAAATAACTTTCATTTGTTAAATGGCTTTTCGTAATTTTCGTTTTTTGCACTGATTTTCAACACTATTTTTCCTCACTT
>CAZFPH010000032.1:0-10095 GCA_964520955.1 uncultured Lachnospiraceae bacterium | reverse complement strand
ATATAGTGTAGTGTTGGTGTGCAACAACTCATTTTATTGACTTTTGAAAATTTTGTACCTATATTAATTTTAGGAGAGAATTATGAACTATTACATTGATTTTGACAGCACACTATATGACACTAGCAAATTAACAAACGAAATGCTGACTGCCATTGCTTGGTTAATCCATACCAAAAATCCGTCGATTGACGCGTCTGAAATTTTTGACGAGGGAAAAAATCTGTTTAACAGCCAAAATTTTTATAATATTTTTGAACTTTGCTCGTTTTTTGCAGACAAATATAACCTTGACGAAAAGGAACTTGCAAAATCCGTAAACCATATTGTTGATGACGGCTCAAAATTTGTGTTTGACGATTCAATAGAATTTTTAAAAAGATTAAAAACCGAAGGTCACTCTGCAAATCTTCTCACCTTTGCGGTCAAACAAAATACAGATTACCAACTTCAAAAAATCAAGGGCTCTGGACTTGGCAAATACTTTGACAGCATAATAATCACAAGCACTCCAAAGTGGCTACTTTCAATCGATTATAAAAACGGGATTTTTGTTGACGATAATCCTCAAAACATTGAAAATCTTTACGTAAATAATCCGATAAATGTTATAAGAGTTAAGCGAAAGGACAACAAGTATTCATCTATAAAAATCGCGAAAGGTATTGCCATTGCTGAATGTTATAGCTTGCTAGAAATTGAACTTAAGTGAGGTAATTAATGAATCCAAAAAAAGTTGTAATTTTTGGAGGCGGAACAGGCTTATCTAATATCGTTAAAGGATTAAAAACATTGCCAATAGAAATAACCGCCGTTGTAACAGTTTCTGACAATGGCTCAAGCACAGGAAAACTGAGGCGTGAATTTTTAATCCCTGCAGTTGGCGATATTAGAAAAGTTTTAACCAACCTTTCCACCCTACCAGAAGACACTCGCAACTTTATGGAATTTAGGCTTACATCAAAAAGTGACCTTAACGGACACGCAATAGGAAACCTACTTCTCACCTGCCTTTTGGAAGAAACAAAATCACTAAAGGCAAGCGTTGGAGAACTCTCAAAACTTTTGCAGGTGAAACACACCGTTCTGCCACTGTCAGAGGACTACCTAACCCTCTGCGGTGAAACTGAAGACGGCGAAATCGTTGAGGGAGAAGAAGAAATTGCAACCGCCCAAAAGAAATACAAAAAAATATTCTATAAGGAAGAACCTCATGTTTGCCCAGAAATAATAAATTCAATCCAAGGTGCAGACCTCATCATTCTGAGTGCTGGAAGCCTGCTCACAAGTTTACTCCCAAACATAACCTGCAAAGATGTGACCGAGGCGATAAAAAATTCTAAAGCAAAAGTTATGTATATTTGCAATGCATTCACCCAACCAGGAGAAACCGATGGTTGCACAGTTAGCGACCACGTAAAAATCATAAACACCTACCTTGGCGAAAATGTAATTGACATTGTTGTTGCAAACAATGGTAGCAGTGACAGTTTGTACCTTGAAAAGTACCGACTGGAAGAACAAAAAGAACTTGTGACTGTTGACCACGAAGAAATTTTCAAGGCTGGCTACCAACTAATTGAAGCCGACCTGCTGACCGACGAAGACGGCACACTTAAGCACGATTCTTTAAAGCTTAGTGCAATCGTTTTTTCATATCTTATGCAAAACCACTAACACACTTAGTAGCTTTTTTGACCACAAAAAAACATTAACAATTTCTGTTAATGTTTTTTTTTGCAATAATTTTGAATGTTTTTATATTTTTTAAGTATTTTTAATAAATTTTCATAATGTTTTGCGTTTTTAGTTTGCGTCAATTATCCTGATTTCAACTGACATTATTCTTTTGTACTTTTTTATTTCAATAATCAGCTGAATAAGTTCTATTGTTAGTGCCTGAACACCAACAAATCCAAACACGAACGCTAAAAGATTTGTTATTGCATAAACCAAACCACCGATGCTTCCAAAAACAAACACATTAAGAGCAAGTAGTGCGATTGCCATAACAAAAAATACAATACCCGTTATAAGACATCTCATCATTTCATTAGTTTTGGTTGAAACAATGTTTGCAAGTGTGTTGCCATAAGCCCTTCTAAACCTATCGTTATCAATTTTTGTACCCTTTGGTTTTGTTACAAGAAGTGTTAACTTTTCTTTTAGTGGTTTTGCGTCAGCCATAGATTTAACTGTGTCAACAAAACTCTGCTGAACCTGCTCCCTGTTTTCGTAGCCATACTCGGCATAAACATCTGTGTCATATAAATTTACATTGATTGTGTTTGATAATTCTTTATCCATAATACCTCCTACATTCCCATTCCATTTTCTTCGTATTTCTTTTTCAAATCTTTCCTGAATAAACCAGAGCCAATATAGTGAAGATTGTATGTGCCTATTGGCATCTCGTGAATAGGATTATTTTTTTCATCATAAGCCTCTCCAATACCAGGTGCAATTCCTATTTGCGTTTTATTGCCTTGATAGGAATAAAAATCGTGAGTATCACTTCCTGCTGTGATAAATTTTCCACGTTTTTTACAGTACTGATAAATAAACTCTACCTGTTCTGCTGTGTTATAGCCGTGCAAACACTCAATGCCATCAGCTCCCGCTTCTATCGCCATATCCATAAGTTCTTTTGCTTCAACCTTAACACCACCATAGCCAAACGGGTGTGCAAGGATTGCAACGCCTCCTGTGGCTTTTGCAAATTCTGCAACCTGTTCAAATGATGGCCACCACTCAGAGTCATCAACATATAGTTCTGACTCGGCATTTTGAATTATTGTTCTATTAAACTTTGCAAACGATTGCTTTAAAAGTGGTGGTATTTCTAGCGATTCAATATCCACGGTTTTTGAGTCGTATTCACTGACTTCAATTCCTTTTTTCGCAAGATATTTTCTACCATTTTCCGATTGAATTATATATTTGAAAAGTTTTGCGTTAAAATAATCTAAATTAACTTTGCATTTTTCTCCATCGACCTCAACATATTCATTAAGTTTCCTCTGACTTATACCAATATGTGTGTTTGCATCAAGTCCAAGTTTGCTTAGTGGAACATATTTTATTTCCCCATTTAAACCTTTCTGCTCAACAGATATAAAATCATTCAAAGACAAAAATTTAGGAGTAATTTGTAATTTATTTGCAATAGAGACTCTACTTTGTATTAAGTTCATAATTCTTTTTAGTTTAAAATTTCTATTTATAAATGGAAATTTATAACTTTCACTAAGTTCTTCTGACCTCAAGTGATTATGCCCATAAACAAGACATTCAACTGGATATCCGTTAAGTCTACAGGTTATTTCAATTCCGTTAATATATCTGCCACCATATCGAGCAAAGTCAACCCTACCTCTATGAATATTTTGAGTAGATTTATCGTTATCGTGATTGGTTATTGACACAATCTCTACTCCATTTTCCTGAGCTTCGGTTAATACCTTTCTTGCACCTCTTACCCCATCAGAGTTTGTGTCGTGAATGTGAAGGTCAAAAATTATATCATTTTCACCTTCAGGTTGCTCAAACAAAAACAAGAGT
Source organism: uncultured Lachnospiraceae bacterium (assembly GCA_964520955.1). Taxonomy (GTDB): domain Bacteria; phylum Bacillota; class Clostridia; order Christensenellales; family UBA1242; genus RGIG1681. The sequence goes on along the minus strand of CAZFPH010000032.1, from coordinate 6,534 downwards.
TCTCTGCCTCTTCCGCCACTATTTTTTAAAGCTTCAGCTTGCCATTGCCCCAACCCTTCAAATTTCACTTTTTTACACCTCAATTTAATTGTAAAAGTTTTAATAATTTTTGTCAATAACAAAAGTAATCAGCTTTTGATGGTTTATTAAAATTGACAAACATTTTTGGTTATTGTACACTAGATTTGGAGATAATTATGGCTGATAATAATCAATTAAAACAACAAATTATGTTAAACTCTAACATTTGCGGAATTGCATCTGAAGAAGTTGCCCTTGCAAAAAGTTTGGTGGAAAACAAATGCAAAAACAAAACTCTTTTTGTGTGCGAGGGACTTTGGGCTGTGGATAAACTTATCGACAAAAAGATTAATGTTACCCATTTCTTCTATAATAGTGAAAAACTTGAAAAAGCAGAACTTAATGAAGAAACCCTGCAAAAAATCGCAAAAATGTCAAAATACGCAAAGAAATCTTATGCAATCAGTGAAAAAGCCTGCAAAAAAATCAGCGACCGTGATGGCTACGACGAATATTTTATTGTTGCAGAGCAACCGGCAGTGACACTTGCAGACATTGAAAAGTTCATAAACGGCAAAGACAATATCTTAGCAATTGTGATGGACGGACTTGAACAGCCTGGAAACATTGGTGCTATCCTACGCTCATTTGATTGTGCAGGTGGCGATTTTGCAATTGTAACAAACAAGCAAGCAAGACTTGTTCATTCAAGACTTGTTCGCTCAAGCCTTGGTGCAAGCTTTATGCTCCCAGTTCTAGAAGCTGAAATTGGCGAAGTTCAGGACTGGCTCGTTAAAAACAACTTTAAATGCGTTGTAACTGACCTGCAAGCAAAAAAGAGTTATCGTGAAATTGACTACTCTGGAAGAATTGCGATAATTTCAGGCAACGAACACACAGGCATTTCTGATTCTTGGAGAAAACTTAAAACATCAGAAAGTATTATAATTCCAATGCTAGGCTCTTGCGAATCACTAAACGTTGGCTTTGCTTCAACACTTGTTTCGTACGAGGCAGGCTTGCAAAAATTTGGCAACCACAAAAATTAATTTAGGAGTAAATTATGGATATTATTCAAAAAACCAACAATTACCTAAAATCTCTCACTGCCGAAACTATTTCTAATGCAAAATCAGGTCACACGGGCTCAGCTCTTGGTGCAAGCACAATGCTTCTTGCACTTTTTCACGACCACTTAAAATTTAACCCAACCAAAAACGATTATTTAAATCGTGATAGGTTTGTACTTTCAGCAGGTCACACAAGTTCACTTTACTACAGCCTTTTGCACCTGTTTGGTTACGACATTTCCATCAGCGACCTAAAACAGTTTAGAAAATGTGGTTCAAAAACTCCAGGTCACCCAGAATATGGTATTGTTCCAGGTGCTGAAACCACAACAGGACCACTTGGTCAAGGCATCGCAAACGCTGTTGGTATGGCTCTCGCTGAAAGCATTTATGAGGCTACTTTTAACACAAAAAAACAACCTCTTTTTGATAACTACACATACTGCTACACAGGCGACGGTTGTTTGATGGAAGGCGTTGGCGTTGAGGCTTGCTCACTCGCAGGCACACTTGCACTAAATAAACTCATTCTTTTGTATGACGATAACAATATTACCATCGACGGCGAAAGAACAATTGCAAACAACGAAAACGCTTCTTTAAAGTTTGAGGCAATGGGCTGGAATGTTGTTGAGGTAAAAAATGGTCACGACTACAACGCTTGCACAAAGGCAATTGCCAAAGCAAAAAATTCTAACAAGCCAAGCGTTATAATATTCAAAACAATAATCGGAATTGGGACAAGCAAGGCAGGCACTTGTGGAAGCCACGCTTTCCCTCTTCCAGAAGAGGAACTTGTTTCATTTAAAGCTTCCCTCGGAATCCCTGAAAGTTTCTTTATTCCAGAAGACGTTTACGCTTTCTGCAGAGAAGCAGTCACAAAAAATCAAAAGCATTATGAAAACTGGATAAACCTTGTTAGCGACCTAAAAAAATCAGACCCTGACAAAATCAAATTACTTAAAAGTTATATGGTTGGCAAACCTGCAAACTATCAAAAAATTGTAAAGGAACTTCTTGCTGAACCAGACCTTGCAGGCAGAGATATTTCTCACCTAGTGCTTAACAAACTTGCACCAAGTTACCCAGGACTTATTGGCGGAACAGCCGATGTTGCACCATCAACAAAAGCGTTTGTTAAAGCTGAAAGCTATTACTCAAAAGATAACCGTACAGGCAAAAATTTCCATTTTGGTATCCGTGAACACTCTATGGGTGCAATTTGCAATGGCATTGCCTTATACCTTAACACCCACACTTACGATAGTACATTTATGGCGTTTTCTAACTATATGATTCCTCCTATTAGAATGCGTTCGATGATGGATATTCCTATTCTTTCAGTCTTCACTCACGATTCTATTGATATTGGCGAAGACGGTCCAACACACCAACCAATCGAACAAATTGGAACTCTCAGGCAGATTATTGGCTTAAACACATTTAGGCCAGCAAGCAAAGTTGAAATTGTTGCAGGCTACAAGTATTTCCTTGAAAACAAAGTGCCAACCGCACTTGTTGTTAGCAAATCAAAGCTTATTAGTGGAAACCCTGAACACCTTGAACTTGCAGAGCGTGGCGGTTATGTGATTCATCAAACAGGCACAAATCCAGAAATTCAAATTATTTCAACTGGTGCAGATGTAAGCCTTGCAATTAGCGTTGCAAATGAATTACAAATCCCAACCAGAGTAATATCTATGCCTTGTGAAAAACTGTTCGATAGCCAAGACTCAAAATACAAAAAGCAAGTGTTGCTACCAAGCCCAAAACTCACGGTTGTTATAGAAGCTTCTAACGATTATGTTTGGCATAAGTACCTGTCACCTAGCGATTTACTCATAAACGTAACAGGCTACCAAACAAGCGGTAAAGGCAAAGAAGTTTATGAAAAAGCAGGTTTCAATACTGAAGCTATAATTAAAAAAATTCAAAAATTAATCAAATAAAAAGACACCTCTTGGTGTTTTTTTATTTTGCGTTTTGTATATTTTGGGCTATTTTGGTTTACAATTTTAATAAAAATTATTACTATTATCTTATAGATAATTAAAGTAGGTGTTGTATGAAAAAATTATGTAAAATTTGTTTTGGATTTTTGCTTGCTTTTGCCTTGTTTTTTGCAGGCGGATTTTTAACAGTAACAGGCACAGACGCTCACGCTGAAGGGATTGTTACAATCACAGTTTCCGCCGAGGGAGGAACTTGTTCTGTTACTGAAATTACAACAAACGCTGAGGGCAAAATTGAAGAATTTCCAACAGCCGAAAGAGCTGATTATTATTTTGGCGGTTGGTATTCAGACGCAAACAAAACCATAAAGGTAACAACCGACACCGTTTTTGAAACAAACAGCATAATCTACGCAAAATGGGAAACAAAAGCTTATGGTTACGTGATTTCTAACGGCGACAACGGCTACGATGTTATTGGAAAGACCACAGGCGATGACGTGACTTATGTTTTATCTGAAGAACTTGCAAGCATTGCAGATGCTTTTAATGCAATCTCACAAGACCTTGACAGCGAAAGCCGTAGCGTTGAAATTAATTTTGACAACGTTACTACTAATGGCAAAATTTCAATATCTTTCCAAAATGTTGTAGTAAGCGGAAAAATTACAACCAGCACAAGCGATTACGCAATTGAACTTGTGCCAACCACAAATAGTTCATCATTCACATTCGATAATTTTACTTTAAGCGGTTCTTGCCTAAGTTATATTGATTTTACTCAAACTGAATACACCTCAAGCGTGATTTTTTCAGATTGTACATTTGATGCAACAACCGAAAACGATTACGGCTTTGTTTTGACAAACCCAGAATACAGCCTTACTTTCAAAAAATATTTTAGCCACACATCAACCTATCTTTACAGCTACATTGTTAGGCTAAAAGTTTATATGCCAGAGGCTTTAACCGACGGCTCAATGATTGTGGAAACATCTGTTTACACAAACTATTTCACGCAAATCGTTGCAAATTTCCATCAATCAAACTTAGACAATTTTTCACTTGTGCCACTTGGAAATTACTATGGCTTTAACCTCAGTCAAAACGGTGTGGTGCTTGAGAGCAACGCATACTTCGTTGTAGATTTCCAAACAAACGGCGGAGAGTTTGCAGACGGCTACGCCGTACCAGAAAAAATACTTTACAGAGACAGCGTTCAAACAGATTTCCCAACAGCCGAAAATATTGTTTTTAATCACAAAACATTCCTTGGCTGGATTGGAACATTCACCTTAACAGACAATGAAAAAAGCATTTACGGAAGTGCTTCTAACACCTATTACTTTAACAAAACAACACTTGCTAGCTTTATTGAAAACGGAAGCAATTTCCACCTACTTGACACTTACCTCTCGACAACCATTCCAGAAACTTTGGATAGTGAATATTTTACATATTATAATTTTAGTAGCACAGCAAACGATGTAAACTTTGAATGTTTAAACGTTTTTACAAAAATAAACAAAACACCAACATTTATCGCAGACATTAAAGATACAGAGTACCAAATAACATTTGTGACCTACATAGAAAACCCTACCCAGCCAATAACTGCAATTTTTGGTGAAAATATCACAAAGCCAACAGACCCACAAAGAGAGGGTTACATATTTAATGGTTGGTACACTGATGAAACCTTTTTGTCAGAGTACACATTCTCCACAATGCCAGGCGAAAATATTTCACTCTATGCAAATTGGACCGCAATTGATTACACATTAACATTCCATCACAACGACTATGAAAACACAATTTCAACATTAACATTTAATTTTGAAGAGCCGTTGGTTCTTCCAAACATAACATATACTGGTCACAACTTTATTGATTGGTATGAAGATGAAGAGCTTGAAAACAAGTTAACGCTAACCACAATGCCAAGCCACGATATTGACATTTATGCAAAGTGGGAAGTTAAACAAGTTAAGATTTTTTTAAACACAATGTGTGCCGTAATCTTTGACCCGATTATTGCGACCTACGGCGAACCTATTACCATTCCTCAAACCCCAGACAATCCAGGATACACATTCTTTGGTTGGTACACATCAACAGAATACACCACCTTATTTAACTTTAATGTTATGCCAGAGTATAACACAATAGCCTACGCAAGGTGGATTCAAAATTCTTACACAATTTCATTCAATTCAAATGGCGGTTCAATAGTTGCTTCAATCACCAGATATTATGGCGAAACAATCACCGCCCCTGCAATTCCAGTTAAAGCAAACCACACCTTTAATGGCTGGTTTAAAGACCAAGAGTTAACCCAAAGTTACACATTTAGCACAATGCCAAATGAAAATTTGGCACTCTACGCAAAATGGACGGCAAAACAAATTATTGACGTTTCCGACGACCCACAAACATTCTCACTTGACGACACCTCTCGCCCATTTGTTGCAAACGATAACATTAGCGGATTTATTATCACCTACTTTGTTGACGGTGAATGGACAAGAAACACTCCTAGCGAGGTTGGCAAATACAATGTCAGGATTTATAGAGCTGAAGACGACACCTACGCAGAGGTTAATGTAACCATCGAAAACGGATACATTTTAAACAATAAAACTCTCGACCTTTTGTGGCTAATATTGCTGTTATACTTCTTGTTTATTGTTGAAATTGTAGTTGTAATCTTCTTAAGGAGATTAAGACAGAGAAAACGTAGTGAATTTATCTCGCTTTCAATTGTTCTTCCTTTTGGAATTATTACCACAGGTCAATTCGTTTTAATTTTAACAGGTGCAGTGCTATTCTTGTTCGGCTTTGTTCTGATGATTTATGAACTTGTAAAACTTCACCGCACATTGCCAGACGAAGTGGGCAAACCATCTGACTTTGACAACAATGTTAACATTACAAGAATTGTAGACAAGAGCGAAGATTCAGCAATAGAATCAAGGGTTGATGATTTGCTCAAAAAAGAATTTATTGATTACGATAATTTGAAAAACAACCAAACCTCATCAAATGTATTCGATACAGATGACAAACTAGAAAATTTATCAAATGATAACACCGGCTCAATTGACGAAACAGACTATGAGACTGCTGAAAGCATCAAAACGGACGCATTTGAAGACGAGGATAATAAAAACTATTAAAAAGTGTAGCTATGTGCTACTCTTTTTTTGTTTATTGACTTTACAAAATTTTTGTTTAGTATTATCATATACTAGTAAATATGGAAGAAAAAATTAAAAAAAGGAATATATTCGTAAGGTTTTTTTGTGCCATCGGCAGAAGCATTAAAAACTTCTTTTTGTATTTATTCTTTTTGCTTTTATATGTAATATTTAACCCTGTTGTAAGAAGCAAGGTAAGAGGCAAAAAAAATGTACGAAAAGACGACGAAGCACGTGTTTTTATTGCTAATCATTACGAAATTTTTGGACCAGTTGCAATGTATATGAGGTTTC
>CAZFPH010000031.1:0-10443 GCA_964520955.1 uncultured Lachnospiraceae bacterium | reverse complement strand
CATTTGCTATCATAAAATTACCATATTAATCATAGATTTTTTGTGGAATAAATTAAAAGGAAATGCTTTATGTTAAGTGTAAAAAATCTAGTAAAAATTTACAAGCAGAAAAAAGCAGAACCTGTACGTGCTCTCGATGGTGTGTCTATTGATTTTGCGGATACTGGTCTCGTGTTCTTGCTTGGTAAATCTGGTAGTGGTAAGTCTACACTTTTAAACGCTATTGGTGGTCTTGACAGCTTTGATGAAGGTGAAATTATAATTAAAGGCAAGTCTTCAAAAGAGTTTAGCCAAAGTGATTTTGACTCATACCGCAACACATTTATCGGTTTCATTTTCCAAGAATACAACATTTTGGAAAATTTTACCGTTGAAAAGAACCTTGAGCTTGCAATCGAGCTTCAAGGCAAAAAACCTGACAAAGAAGAGGTTGCAAAACTTCTTGAGCAGGTTGAAATGACACAATTTGCAAAGAGAAAACCAAACCAACTTTCTGGTGGTCAAAAGCAAAGAGTTGCAATTGCTCGTGCTCTTGTTAAGCACCCAGAAATCATTATGGCGGACGAACCAACTGGTGCTCTTGATAGTAATACTGGTAAACAGGTTATGGAAACGCTTAAAAAACTCTCAAAAGAAAAACTTGTTATCATTGTTTCTCACGATAGAGAGTTTGCAGAGTTTTATGGTGACAGAATCATTGAACTTAAAGACGGAAAAATTATTAGCGACGTAACAAAAAAGGAAATTGTTGCTGAAGAAACAAAGAGCGGTGTGAAAATTATTGACGAAAGTTTGGTTTATATCAAAAAAGGTCAAGAAATTTCTACCGATGAACTTAAAAAACTTGCTGATATGATTAACAAAAACAGCAAGAATAACGATACCTTTATTTCATTTGATGATAAAGCAAATGCAGAACTAAAGAAAGGTGCATCAATCAATGACGACGGCAACCGCGAAAAGTTTGAAAAGACTGAAAAGGAAGATGTTAAGCTCAAAACTTATAATGGCGACAGTTTAAAACTTATTAAGTCAAGGCTCAAATTTGTCGACTCATTCAAAATGGGTGCAAGCTCACTTAAAAACAAAGTCGGCAAACTTGTGTTCACAATCTTGCTTTCATTCTTTGCATTTACTGTGTTTGGTATTGTTGATGCTCTTTCTTGTTGGAACAGAGCAACGTCAACCTATGAAGCTATGAAACTCACAAACCAAACAAACCTTGTTATGCTCAAAGAAAAAAATATGGGAACATATATGACCGAAGCAATCACAACTGATGCCGATATTAAGAATTTAAAGGAACAATTCCCAGATCATATATTTAAGGGTGCAATTGGCAACCAGTGGAGTTCATCTATTGAAGTGCTTGGAGTGTCACTCAAAACAACAAATGACCCACTTGGGGACTACTCTTCTGGGGGTTATGCAACATTTACATCTGAAGAACTTCAAAAACTCGGTTTTGAACTAACAGGCAGACTTCCTGATAGTAGCCTTAAGAGCGAGGTTGCGATTTCAAAAATGTTGTTTGAGAACTTAAAAACAGCAAGTGCTGAATCTTCAACTCCGATTACAGATGAAGATATTGGAACACTTAAAATTCGCTTATATGAATATGGCAATAATGGCGTAACTAGTGAAAATTGGGAAGATACACAGTATGTTACTGTTGTTGGTGTTGTTGATGATAAATCAGACTGGAAGAAATATGAAGAAATGGATTCTCAAGAACGTATTCAAGAACAATATCAAATTTCTGAAATTATGAACAAGTCTTACTCAAAACTTATTTATGTTTCAGAAACAAAATTTGCTGAACTTGCTGAAAATGGTGTTGAAACTTACTATAGTATTAGATTTACTGATGAACAAAACGGTGGATATTCGTTAAACAAGGGAGATCCTAAAGAAATTTTAGAATATATTTCTACTAGTTTTGGTGGGGACGGCGATATATTAGAGAGGTTTGTTAATGATAGGTTAACGTATTATAAAGGTGGAAAAGATAACTTTGTTATAAGTGGTCAAATTAATCTTGGGGAAAATGAGGTTATTGTACCAAATTATCAAATTTCACAATATGTTGCCGACTATGAACAAAAAATTGAAGAAGGATTATATGTAAGGATTACCGACTGGAGCAGTGAAAATTGTGAGACTTACTTAACGTTGAAAGTAGTTGGCACACACACAGATAATTATTATTTTGGCAATACAGAAACTGTAAGCAAAATGAAAGAATTATTTAAAGGTTACTCATATATTCTTTCTGGTTTGAATGGGACAAGTGATGATAAAAGACTTATTGAAGTTTGTGAGAATATAAACAGTGATGGAATTAGATTCACTGTTCAAAATTCAACAACAACTATTTTGAATATGTTAGATGAATTTATCTTATTGGCTGCAAAAATCTTCCTTTACGTCGCTATTGCATTTGCAGTGTTTGCAGCACTTCTTCTTATGAATTTCATTTCAACATCAATTAACTACAAAAAGAGAGAAATTGGTGTTCTTAGAGCACTTGGTGCAAGAGGAAGCGATATCTTTGGAATTTTCTTCAATGAAAGTACAGTTATTGCACTTATTAACTTTGCCTTAGCCGCAGTTGCCACAATAGTTGGTTGCAACATTATCAATATGGCAGTTATCAACGAACTTGGTATACAAATATCACTTCTAAACGTTGGTATCAGACAAATTGCTATTATCTTGGTTGTAAGCTGGGGTTCTGCATTCCTTGCAAGTTTAATCCCATCACTTAAGATTTCTAAGAAAAAACCTATTGATGCTATCAATAATAGATAGTGTGGCAAAATACACAAAAACAGCGAAGTTTTCGCTGTTTTTTGTTGTTTTTATAGCTTTTTAGTTTATGTTTTTGACATAAAAAATTAGTTATGTTAGACTTTTGTTATAGATAAATTTAAGGGGACAATATGAAGAATACTTATCAATTGGCAGTCGAAGATGTTTATAAAAATGTGAACTCTTCAGAAAATGGTCTTTCTTCAAAAGAAGCCGATGAACGACTTGCTGAAAACGGCGAAAATGTTCTAAAAGAAAAGAACAAAAAAAGTCCTGTCAAAATCTTTTTTAGTCAATTTTCAAATATGATGGTTTTGTTTTTGATTTTGGTAGGCATTGTTTCACTTGTGTACTCGCTTGTTGCAGGTGAAAGTGTTATTGAAGCGGTTGTAATATTTTTATGTATTATAGTTAATACTATTATGGGTTTTGTTCAGGAAATGAAATCCGAAAATGCTATTGAAGCACTAAAAACTATGACCGAGTCAAAGGCTCAGGTTAAGCGTGATGGTGTTTGGGTTGAAATCGACACCAAAGACATTGTCGTTGGTGACGTTATTATGCTCGAAGCTGGCGACAAAGTTCCTGCTGACGCAAGAATCATAAGGGTGGTTAACGCTCAAGTTGACGAGTCGATCCTCACTGGTGAAAGCCTTGCTATTGAAAAGGAAGAACTCGTGCTTGAGGGTGACAAACTTATTCAAGAACAAAAGAACATTGTGTTCTCTGGAACAAGTGTTGTAAACGGAAAAGTTGAAGCTGTTGTTTTTGCTACTGGTATGGACACCGAGCTTGGTAAAATTGCTGGGAGTCTTGATAAAAAAGACGACTCGCTCACACCACTTCAAATGAAGATTAAAAAAGTTAGTGGATTTATCACTGTTGTTGCCTGTGTTCTTGTTGCGTTAACATTTGTTTATGGTATTGTTACTGGCAAAGACGCACTTTCAATAATTATGCTCTGTATTTCAATGGTGCTTGCATCTGTTCCAGAAGTTCTACCTGTTGCAATTACCGCAACGCTCACAATTGGTGTTGGGCAAATGTCAAAAAAGAAAACTGTGGTAAAACAACTTGCGGCAATTGAAACGCTTGGTGCAACACAAATAATTTGTTCAGACAAAACTGGCACAATCACAACAAACCAAATGACACTCGTTGAAATTTATGCTAATGACAGAACTTATCGTGATGTTAAAACAAAACATAATGACCTTGAAATGTGCAATAACATTTTGGCTCTTTGCAACGATAACGAAATTGATGTTAAGCATCAAGGGGAATTCATTGGTGACCCTGTTGAGGTTGCACTCAGCAAATATTTGTACAATTTAAACCTAAGTCTAGACAGCTTTAGAATTGCTCACACAAGAGTTGACGAAATTCCATTCGATTCAAACAGAAAGATGATGAGTACCATTAATAAGTTTAATGATGAAAACTTAATGATGACCAAAGGTGGACTTAGTGCTCTGCTTAAAAAATGTAATAGATATTATAAAAACGGAAAAGTTTTAAAGCTTACAAAAATTATTGAAAAGAGATTTTTTGCTCGTGAAAAAGCAATGAGTAAAAAAGCCTACAAGGTTTTGGCTCTTGCTTACAAACCATTTAACGGAAAAGATGTTGAAATCGAAGACGAAAATAACCTTATATTGGTTGGTTTGGTGGGTATGGTTGACCCTCCAAAAGATGGCGTTAAAGAAGCTGTTAAAAAATGTAAAGATGCAAAAATGCGTCCAATTATGATTACTGGTGATAGCCTTGCAACCGCAATGGCTGTTGCTATTGAAGTTGGCATTGCAAAAGATGAAGCTCAAGGTGTTGAAGGCAAAGCCATTGATGGATTGACTGACGACCAGCTCGTTAGCTTTGTTAAAAAATACACAGTGTATGCTCGTGTCACACCAGAACACAAGGTTAGAATTGTTCGTGCCTTCCAATCTGCAGGAAAGGTTGTTGCTATGACTGGTGACGGTGTTAACGATGCTCCAGCTCTAAAGCTTGCTCACGTTGGTATTGGTATGGGCAAGGCTGGAACTGATGTTACCAAAAATGTCGCTGATATTATTTTGATGGACGATAGCTTTGCAACAATCGTCACGGCTGTTGAAGAAGGTAGAAGAATTTATAACAACGTACTTAGAACAATTCTTTATAACCTCACATCTAACTTCGCTGAAATCTTCCTTATTATTACTGGAATGATTTTAATGAAAGACTTAATTTCTCCGCTTCATATTTTGTATATCGACATTGTGGCTGACACAATTCCTTCAATTGCTCTGGCGTTTGAAAAGAACGACAAAAAGGCTATGAAGGAAAAGCCTTACGGGATTAACCGAAGGGTGTTCACACCATTTATGATTGGTTCAGTTGTTATTCACTCAATAATTGAGTATGCACTTGCATTTGGTGTATTCTTGCTAGCTGAAAATTGGTATTCTTACGAAATTGCTATGACACTTACACTTTTAACTGTTGTTATTAACGAACTTGTCTTTGTTTATAACTGCAAAGAACTCAAAACATTCAGTTTCAAAAAAGGTTTGTTTGGCAACAAGTTTATGAATATTTCAACACTTGTAATTCTTCTTATTCAAATTCCAGTGTTCTTCACACCAATTGGTTCAGTATTTGGTCTTGAAATTTTGACACCTGTTCAATTTTTAATTCCTATCATTGGAAATATTATTTGCTTCTTTGTTATTGAACTTGCAAAGCCAATTTGTGCAAAATTATTTAAAGATAAATAGTAAAATAAAAAGCCTCAAATTTGGGGCTTTTTTGTTTTTTCTTTAAAATTTACTGCAGTTTTGAAAAAGCTTTTCCTTTAAAAACTTTATTATTTTGCCCTTGATTTCAAAATTAACTCAATGGTTAGAAATAACTGCATAATGGCAACTAATAAATTTGTGTCGATTGTTAAAAACCTAAACCGCTCTATTTATCGCTCAGGCACGGTTAAGCAAATGCCTGTTATAACAAGTGCAATAATCGATACTCTATAGATAAGGAGCAAAATTCTTTCTCATAAATTTAGTATACGGCAAAATGTATGATTTAACAAGATAAAAAACACCCACCAAAACAAGTGAGTGTTTTTGTTTTTATAATTTTTGAGCAACTTTCCAAGCTTGCCAGATAACAGTTTTGAGGTTTCCAACTTTGTACGCATCACCAACAATGTGCACGTTTTTAGCTTTATCAGCAATTGGTGCAGGGGTGTAACCAATAGAAAGTATAACGCTGTCAGCTTTGATTTTTTCAACCTTTCCATTGCTGTTTATAACAACAAATTTTTCGTCAATGCCTTCGGCGTAACTGTTAAGATAAACAGGAACTTTGTTTGCTTTAAAGAAATCACGAAGGTATGAAGAGTTTGCAAGGCACACGCCTTTTACTGCAATAAGGTCGTTTTTTGCTTCAATAATAATAGGTTTTTTGCCTTTTAAGTATAAGTCGTAGGCGATTTCACAACCAGTTAAGCCACCGCCGATAATAACAACATTTTTACCAACTTCTTTGCCGTTTAAGTAGTCAATAGCCTCAACTGCACGAGATGCACCTGCAATGTTTAAGGTTCTTGGCTTTGAGCCTGTTGCAATAACAATTTCGTCAGCGTCAAGCGAGCTAATATCTTTAACTTCAGTGTTAAATTTAACTTTTATTTTGAGGTCTTTAACTTGTTTTCTGTACCATTCAATAAGTTTTTTGTCTTGCTCTTTAAAGTCAGGAGCTGCAGCAGGGATAAACACACCGCCAAGCTTGTCAGATTTTTCATAGATAGTAACGTCGTGACCACGTAAGGTTGCAATTCTTGCTACTTCAATACCTCCAACACCACCACCAACAACAGCAATTTTCTTTGGCTTTTTGGCAGGAACAATATCGAATTTGTGACCCTGCATTGTTTGAGGATTTAGTGCACATTGTGACATATTTGCAGTGTCGCCAGTGGTTGCCGTGTTTGAAACACCTTTGTAATGGCACATTGGCAGGCACGCATTGTGGCAATTTATGCAAGGCTGAATGTCGTCAAGGCGATTTTCCATAAGTTTTGTTATCCATTCAGGGTCAACTAAGAATTGACGAGCAGCACCCATGGCGTCGATTGTGCCGTCTTTGATTTCATTCGATGCCACGTCTGGTGTCATTTTTCCAGCACACACAACAGGAATATTTACGAATTTTTTGATATGTTTAACGTCTTCAAGGTTGCAGTTTGCTGGCATATATGCAGGTGGGTGAGCCCAGTACCAAGCATCATAAGTTCCGTTGTCACAGTTAAGCATATCGTAGCCAGCTTCCTCAAGATACTTTGCAGCTTTTTCGCTCTCTTTCATATCACGACCAGCCTCCTTGAACTTTTCGCCAGGCATAGCACCTTCACGGAAGCCTTTTGTTTTGCTGACAACAGAGTATCTGAGCGAAACAGGGTAGTCTTCACCGCAAGCTTTTTTGATTGATTTAACAATTTCTACAGGGAAACGATATCTGTTTTCAAAACTGCCACCATACTCGTCGGTTCTGTGGTTTGTGTATGCAGTTGTGAACTGGTCAATGAGGTATCCCTCGTGCACAGCGTGAATTTCAACGCCGTCAACGCCAGCTTCTTTGAGTAATCTTGAGGTTTCACCAAAAGCATAAACCATTTCATCTATTTCTTTTTTGGTGATTTCTCTGCAAGTAACGCCATCAGCCCATCTACTTGGAAGTTCACTTGGAGAAGCAGAAATATAAGACACGTCAACAATAGGCTTTAAAATTGCTCCAAGCACTTTGTTTTTGGCAAAAGGAACGAGCATATCTGGAAGAGCAAAAGACCTGCCGAAACCAGCGGTTAGTTGCACAAAAAGTTTTGCACCAGTTTTGTGGAGCTCTTCCATATAAACTTTAAGTTCTTTGAACATTTTTTTGTTTTCATAGAGCCAGCGTCTGCCAATAAGGTCTTTTATTGGTGCAATACCTGGGATTATGAGACCAACATTGTTTTTTGCACGTTCCAAAAAGAATTCGCCAGCCTCTTTGTTAAATCCGTTTGGTTTCATCCAGCCAAAGAGTGACGTGCCACCCATTGGGCAAAGTACGATTCTATTTTTGATTTCAACATTACCTATTTTCCAAGGTGTGAATAGTGGTTTAAATTCGTTTTTCATAAACACTCTCCATAAAAATTATTACGACTTTATTTTAGTAAAGAACGAGTATAATAGTCAAACAAAATGGGGAATAAAAACGAAAACACCCTGCAAAACGCAGGGTGCAAGTTTTATAGATTAAGTAGTGAAATTGAATTGTTTTTGAGTGATTCGGGAACATTAATAAGTCTTTGATTTGATGAACCACGGAAATTGAGTGTGATATCTTTAAGTTCTTCAACAAATTGACCATCAACTAGCACGTTAAGGTATGAAAGAATTTCATCAGTAACGTCTGTGTGAACTCTGCCATCGGCAGGTTTTAAATCTTTGTCATAAGTGTAACCAGAATAGCACCAAATGTCTTTTTCTGGAAGTTCTTTTTTGATTCTTCTTAAGAGTTTAACAAGTTCTTGTTGGTTTTCTGGCTCCATAGGTTCGCCACCAAGCAAGGTTAAGCCCTTGATATAGCTAGGCTTTAGCATATTTATTAAGTTGTCTTCAACTTCTTTAGTAAATTCGCTTCCGTACTTAAAGCTCCAGGTTTCTGGATTGAAGCAACCTTTGCAGTGATGCCTGCAACCAGAAACAAAAAGTGAAACTCTAACGCCTTCGCCATTTGCTATGTCAGTGTTTTTAATGTTTCCGTAATTCATAATTTCACCTATAAGTGAAGAACTCTCTCCCTAATTTCTTGGGTTCTTCCTTGGTTCCAGAATTGTGAACCAATGTAGCCACAAGTTCTTCTTGCTACGTTCATTTTTGTTTGGTCTGTGTTGCCACAGTTTGGACATTTCCAAATAAGTTTTTTGTCTTCATTTTCATGAATTTGAATTTCGCCATCAAATCCGCAGTTCATACAGTAGTCAGATTTTGTGTTGAGTTCGGCATACATAATGTTCTCATAGATGTATTCCATAACCTCAAGAACTGCTTTAATGTTGTTTTGCATATTTGGAACTTCAACGTAAGAGATTGCACCGCCTGGGCTGAGTTTTTGGAACTCACTTTCAAGTTTAAGTTTAGAGAACGCGTCAATTGGTTCTGTTACATGAACGTGATAGCTGTTTGTGATGTAGTTTTTGTCAGTCACGCCTTCAATAACACCGAATCTTCTTTGCAAACATTTTGCAAATTTGTATGTTGTGCTTTCAAGTGGTGTTCCATAGAGTGAGTAGTCAATATTTTCTTCAGCTTTCCATTTTGCTGTGTATTCATTGAGTTTTTGCAAGATTTCAAGACCAAGTTTTTTACCTTCTTCCTCAGTTAATTTTTTGCCTGAAAGGTAATAAACAGTTTCCCAAAGACCAGCATAGCCAAGAGAAATTGTTGAATAGCCTCCGTGAAGAAGTTTGTCGATTGTTTCGCCTGGTTTAAGCCTTGCAAGTGCTCCGTGTTGCCAAAGAATTGGAGCGGCATCTGAAAGAGTGCCTGTGAGTCTTTCGTGTCTGCATTGAAGACCTTTGTGGCAAAGCTCCATTCTTTCATCAAATACTTTCCAGAATTTTTCCATATCTTTGCCAGCTGTTAGGGCAATGTCGATAAGGTTAACAGTTACAACACCTTGGTTGAATCTGCCGTAATATTTTGGTTTGTTTGTTTCTGGGTCAACATATGGTGTTAAGAAGCTTCTGCAACCCATGCAAGTGTAGCAGTGACCTTCACCATTTTTGTCAATTTTGTACTCGAGCATTTTCTTTTCTGAGATATAGTCAGGAACCATACGTTTTGCAGTACATTTTGCAGCAAGCTCAGTTAGGTAATAATACTCGCTACCTTTTCTAATGTTTTGTTCTTCAAGAACATAGATAAGTTTTGGGAATGCTGGAGTGATATACACGCCATTTTGGTTTTTAACGCCTTGAATTCTTTGCTTTAGTGTTTCTTCAATCATCATTGCAAGATCTTTCTTTTCTTGCTCGTTTTTAGCTTCGCCTAAATACATAAACACTGTGATAAATGGTGCTTGACCATTTGTTGTCATAAGTGTTACAACTTGGTATTGAATTGTTTGGATACCCTTGTTAATTTCGTCTTTAACTTTGCTTTCAACAATTTCATTGAGTTGTTCTTCTGAAACGTTAATTCCAAGTTTTTCAAATTCAGCAACAGTCTTTTTGCGAATTTTTTTACGAGATATGTCTACAAAAGGTGCAAGATGGGTAAGTGTGATACTTTGACCACCATATTGGTTAGATGCTACTTGAGCAATGATTTGTGTTGCAATGTTACATGCTGTTGAGAAAGAATGTGGCTTTTCAATCATTGTGCCAGAGATAACTGTGCCGTTTTGAAGCATATCTTCAAGGTTAACGAGGTCGCAGTTATGCATTCTTTGTGCAAAGTAGTCAGCATCGTGGAAATGAAGGATACCCTCATCGTGAGCTTTCATAACATCTTCAGGAACAAGGAAACGTTTGCAAAGGTCTTTTGAAACCTCGCCAGCCATATAGTCTCTTTGAACAGAGTTAATGGTTGGGTTTTTGTTAGA
>CAZFPH010000030.1:0-10480 GCA_964520955.1 uncultured Lachnospiraceae bacterium | reverse complement strand
TACCTGCACCAAGTGAGCAAATGATTGAAAGCCAAGTTCTTTGTTTTGCAAACACGCTCATTGCAAGGCTAATTGATACAAAAACTGCCATAAGGAAGATTTTTGATAACATACACATAATAAGTCCGCTAACTCCAGCACCATCAAGGGTGAAAGGAAGTCCTGCGATTGCTCCGCCAATAACTGTTCCGATAAAGAATGCAACAATCATAATAACGCCAGCAGTAAAGCAAACGATGGTTTTTGAAATGACGTAGTCATTCTTTTTTGGTCTAACCGTGAAAAGGTTTTTGGCATAACCGCTTCTAAAGTCTTCTGCAACAAAGACGCAGACAACAACTGCTACCAAAAAGTAAAGAAGGTTAATGTTGCACATACTGGTTAAATCCATAGACATTGCTGAAGAACTTTCGCCGCCACTAATTGTTGCAATTGCTTGCCAAGTGTTTGTGAAACCTTGAATTGTTGTAACTTCGCCAGTTGTTGGGTTTGTTGAAGGTGTGCCTGACATAAAGTTTGTCATAATTAGCACCAAAATTGGTATAGCGAACGCCACTCCAATCATAATGTAGATAAATGGCATTGTGAACATTCTTCTAAAGTCCACAGAAAGCATACTGCTTATTTGTTTTTTGAAGTTTTGATTTTTTAAGTTTGATGTGTTTGATTTTGTCATATTATTTAACCTCCTTGTTATGCATAAGGTTTATGTAATATTCTTCCAAACTGATTTTGTCGGTTTTTATTTCACTTACCAAAATATTGTTTTCGCAAAGATAAGTAACGATATCTTCAGGGCGTTCGGCGTCATAAACTCTGATATAGTCGTTTTCTTTATCCACATTCACTCGTGAATATTTTTTGCTAAGATAGTCTTTTGCGGATTTTGTGTCCTTTGTTTTGATAGCAACATAAGTTGGGCAGTCAGCCTCAAGTTCGTCAGCAGTCATTTCCGCAATCATTTTTCCGCCACGGATAATGCCATAGTGAGTTGCAATTTTTTCAAGTTCGCCCAAAATGTGGCTTGAGATTAAAACTGTTGCAGATTTATTTTTTGTGATATCAACCAAAACCTCTCTCATAATACGCATACCATCTGCGTCCAAACCGTTTATTGGCTCGTCAAGAACGAGTAGTTTTGGGTTCCCAAGAAGTGCCATTGCAATACCGATACGTTGTTTCATACCAAGAGAGCAGTTTTTGTATTTGTTAGAAGCAGAACCCTCCATTCTAACAAGCGTTAAAACTTTTCTCACTTCTTCTTCAGCATTTTTTATGCAAAGGTTTTTTGCCTGAAGCATAAGGTTGTTCCAAACGCTATAGTTTGGGTAGCAACCAGGTGATTCGATTAACACGCCAACACTTGCTCTAACTTCTTCATTGGTGTAATTTTTGCCGAATAATTTTATGTCGCCACCAGATGGAAGAATAAGTCCGCAAATCAACTTTTCGGTTGTTGATTTTCCGCTACCATTCTCTCCAATAAAACCATAAATTGAGCCTGCTGGAACGGTCATATTAAGCCCGCTAACTGCTTGCTTTTCACCATAGTTTTTTGTTAAATTTCTAATTTCTATTGCGTTCATAATTTTCTCCTATTAATAAACATCACTTTTAGAAAGTATATATGAGCCCAGCAGGTTATAAATAACACCCCACGCCACCGAGACAACAGTGCATATAACAAGCGTTAAAATATTACTGCTAAGGCAAGCGTAAACAGATGAGCCATACAAGAAAATATTAAGAATTGAAGCTGAAGAGTTGCCTAAAATTGCACCTGCACCAATGATTAATATGCCTGTTCCAAAGAAGAATGAAGAGGCGATTGAAATACCAAAATATCTTCTAAAAATAATGTTTAAAAATGTGTATAAGCTAGCCCAGCCAAGGCTCATAACCATTTTGCCAAGAATTGCAAGGATTAGCGAACCAGCATTAACTTTGAATGAAAGACCAGTTAATGCACCTGCAAGAACTGCTCCGAGCAAATATGTGATGCACATACAAGCCATTGCAAAAGCACAGGTTAGTGATTTTGACATCATATAGTCGCTCTTTTTTGCGTGTGTTGTGAAGAGTTGTTTTACATATCCACTCTTGTAATCGTGACCAATGAAGATTGAAACCATAATTCCGCCAAAAATGAAAACCATATTCATATTGGCATATTGACCAATGTCTGAAACAACATAAAGAGGGGTTTCGGCAGCAATTGCGTGCCAAACATTAGTAAATAACTGCATTCCAGTTGTTCCGTCTGGGTTTTGCATACCGCCAGTGCCAATTATCATTGCAGGGATAATTGCTGCGATTGCTAAGAAGATGTAAAAAAGAGGTGTGTGGAAAAGTCGATAAAAGTCAACGCTAAGCATTCTTTTAATTCTTGTGAAGAATGTTGGCGACTCAAAATTTAGTGTGTTATTTTGCTCCATATTATTTCTCCTCCTTTTTGCTCATAAGTTCAATGTAATATTCCTCAAGACCAACTTTGTTTTTCTTAATTTCGCTAACAGCAAGACCATTTTTGAAGAGATAGTCAACAATTTCTTCAGTTTCTTCAACGTCATAAACTTTTATGTGGTCATTTTCTTCACGAACATTGCCATACTTTTTTTGAAGAAGAGAAAGTGCTTTTTTGTTGTCCTTTGTTTTTACTGTTGCAAAAACTCTTGCTCGGGTTTCCATATCTTTTGCTGAAAGTTCTTGAATCATTTTACCCTGACGGATAATTCCGTAATGAGTTGCAATTTTTTCAAGTTCGCCCAAAATGTGGCTTGAGATTAAAACTGTGCAGTTGTAGTTTTGGGTTATGTCCACCAAAATTTCTCTCATAAGCCTCATACCATCTGCGTCAAGACCATTTATTGGTTCGTCCAAAATGAGCATGGCAGGGCTTCCAAGAAGTGCCATTGCAATACCGACCCTTTGCTTCATACCAAGCGAACATTTTTTGAATTTTAAGTTAATATTGTCTTCCATTTTAACAATTTTTAGAACCCTTTTGATTTCTTCATCAGGATTTTCAAGACCAAGGTTAATTGCTTGCATCATAAGGTTTGTGTATATGCTTGAACCTGGAAAACAGCCTGCATTTTCGATAAGTGCACCAATTCTAACTCTCACGCCAGCATCGGTGTAGTCTCTCCCAAAAAGTTTAACGCTTCCACTATCTTTAACAAGATGTCCACAAATTAGTTTTTCAGTTGTAGATTTTCCGCTACCATTTTCGCCAATGAAACCATAGATTGAACCAACGGGGACAGTCATATTAAGTCCGTTTAAAGCGTACATACCCTTAAACGATTTTTTCAGTCCCTTGATTTCGATGGCATTGATTTGTTTTTCCATAGAACCTCCTAAAACACCAATAGATTATCAAATTTATGTTAATTTTAATTAAACGAAATGTTAAAATTTTGTAAAAGTGCAACTACATTTATTATTAACAATAAAAATAAAAAAAAAGGAAAGCGTAGATTACTGCTTTCCTTTTTTGTTTTTTCTTCTAACTTTTTTTATTTTTTTGATTTGTTTTTTTTCTGCTTTTAATTTCATTTTGTTTGGGTCTTTTTGCTTTTTAGACGGTCTCACAAAAGTCCATATAATAAGTGCAAACTGTGCAGGGATACCAACCAAAAATAATAAAAACATATTGTATTTTAAAAATTGAAGATAAAAGCTTGCAATGAATGTCCAAATAAAGATAGTGCAAAAGGTGAATCCATACGCACGGCTTTTAACATACAGCGTGAACGCTAATAGCACAAGGCAAGACGCTGGAACTGCCCAAACAAAAATTATCCAAAGGTTTTTGTCAAAGAATGTTTCCGAGTAGAAAAATGTGAGAATAGCCACAAACCAAACAAGTGAAACGCACAACAGGATTGTTGCAAGTTTCTTAATTTTTTGTGCTTTGGTGTCTGTCTTTACGTTTTGGGTGATGTTTTCTTTAATTAGGTATTCAAGCGGAACATTAAATAGTTTACTTATTTGAACTAAACTCTCTATGCTTGGTGTGATTTCTGCGTGTTCCCATCTTGATATTGTGTTGTCTGAATAGTTTAGCTTTTGAGCGAACTCGTTTTGAGTTAAACCATTTTGTTTTCTTAGCGATATAATGTTTTGTGCAATAATTTGTTTAATGTTTTCCATAATGGTCCTCCAAACAGTTGTAGTGTAGCAAAAATCAATTGTAAAATCAACTAATTATTTGTAGCATAAATAACCCCTCTCAAAATATGGTGCTTTTAAAAACGTGAAAATTTGAGGAATTATAGCGAAATTCCCATAAAGTGGGAATGATTTTTTGTAATTCTCATTTTTTGAAATTAAGTTGGGAGTGGATTTTGTTACATTCCCTTGATTGATAAAAATATATTTGTAATAATCGGGATATCATAATAAAAAAGGAGATTTTTATGGTTAAATTAAAAAAACAAATATTAAAAAATGAAATACCAATATTTTTTTCAACTGACAATAATTATATTCCATTTTTAGATGTGGCAATCAAGTCTCTAATTGCAAATGCATCAAAAGATTATCAATACAAGATTATTATTTTAAATTCTGGACTCGAGCAAAAAAATATGGAACTTGTGGAACAGAACGAAAACGAAAATTTCACTATAGAGTTTGCTGATGTGACAGAGGCGGTGAAAGATTTAAAAGACAAGCTTCCAAATCAATATCATTTTGGTCTTGCAACTTGGTATAGGCTCTTTATTCAAAGTATGTTTCCGCAGTACGATAAAATTTTGTATCTAGACTGCGATATCGTAGTGCTTGGTGACATTTCAAAGTTGTATTTTACCGACCTTGAGGGCAATACTATTGGCGGAGTGATTGAAAACTGGATTTTACATTCACCAATATTTAGTCTATATACAAAAGAAGCTGTTGGCATTGAAAGCAAAAATTATATTAATGCGGGCATAATGATTATTGACCTTGCAAAGTTCAGAAAACAGAAAATCGAGGAACAATTTACTGAACTTATCAACACCTATAACTTTAATGTTATTGACCCAGACCAAGCTTATATCAATTACCTTTGCAGGGGAAAGATTAAGTACCTTTCTTTTTCTTGGAATAGAACTCCGCTTGAGTGTGTTGAGTGTGAAAATCCAAACATTGTTCATTATGCTCTCGGTACAAAGCCTTGGCAAAATCCAAATATGTTTCTCGGTTCTTATTTTTGGAACTATGCTAAATACTCGCCATTTTATGATGATATCACAAAAGTAACAAACAGCTTTGACGAACTTGAAAGGCTCAAGAAAGAAAAGGCAGGAATAGATATTCAAATTCAGGCTATAGAGTTTGCAAACAGTGAAAACACATTCAAAAAGAAACTTGCTGATTCTTATGGTGTTTAGGGGATAGTATGGAAAAATCAGAATACAGGCTGAATATTTTAAAGAAAATTCAAGAGTACGAAAAGCAAGGGCTTTTTGACAAAGATGTTGAAGATGACCCAGAAACTATTGAACTTTTGCCAAACAAAGTGGATTATTTAAACAAAAAAGTTTCAAGTAAAATAGCGACATTTTTTGCTAACAAGGCAGGCACTAAGTTTTTTGAAAAGTTGATAAAGAACAATCAGCTAATAATTAAGCAGGTTAACGGAATTGATAATTTTTTGAATGTTCTTGACCTGGGTGTGGTGATAACTTGCAATCATTTTAGTATTTGCGATAACTATGCTGTTTGGCGAGCAATTAAACCATATATGAAAAAGCGTAGGCTCTACAAAATTATTAGAGAGGGTAATTATACTAATTCACCAGAGCCTTTTGGGTTTATAATGAGGCATTGCAACACATTGCCACTAAGCTCAAATGTGGAAACAATGAAAAATTTTATTAAAGCAGTAGACATTCTTTTAAAGCGTGGCGAAAAGATATTGGTGTATCCAGAACAGGGTATGTGGTGGAACTACAAAAAGCCACGACCGCTGAAAGATGGTGCGTTTAATCTTGCTGTTTCAAGCAATGTTCCAGTGTTACCTGTGTTTATCACAATGCAAGATAGCGATAAGTTAGATGCTGACGGATTTTTTGTTCAAGAATATACTATCAATTTTTTGCCTGCAATTTTTCCAGATAAAAATTTAACGAAAAAACAAAATATTGAACGCATAAAAAATGAAAACTACAATGCGTGGGTAAAAACTTATGAAAAAGTCTACAAAACAAAACTTACTTATGAAAAATAAAGGATATGCTAATGGTTTTATATTTATTTATTATATTTGTCTCGATGTGTTTAATCACTGCTTTAAACATTTTTGTTAATGGGATTAATGTTTGGCACGCTGTGCTTGCTGTTATCATTTGCACGGTATTTCAATTTGCAATAGATGGCGTGTTTGCAATAATTGTAAAAAAACTTCCTGAACAATGGTTTAGCAAAGATAAAAAGTGTTTCCAGGTTTCAAAAAAATCTCAAAAGTTTTATGAAAAACTCGGCGTTCGAAAATGGAAAGACAAGGTTTGGGAGCTTGGAGGGCTCGGTGGTTTTAGGAAAAATAAAGTTAGAGAGCCTGAAAACATAAAATACATTGAAAAGTTTATGGTGGAATCAAATAAGGGGATTATTACGCATATAATATGCACACTTGTTGGTTTTTTGGATATGTTAATTTTACCTAAAAAATATATTTTCAGCATTGCACTTCCAGTTGCAATTGTTAATTTGATATTGAACATTTTGCCGATAATCGTGCTCAGGTATAATTACCCAAAACTTCAAACAATGCATAAAAGATTACAGAGAAAGGCTATGTCAGGTTTGACATAGTTTTTTTGTAAATTTTTGAATAAAAAATAAATCAGAAAAACAGATACAAAATCTATCATTTGTAAAACTTTTGTAAAATTCAAAAACAAAAATTAAAAACTATTGACTTTTGATTTTTAATTTAATAAAAATATATTATAATAATAAAGGGGGACTTCATGAAAAAATTTACAAAATTTACTTATATTTATCATAGGGTAATGCTGGGTATAGTGTTTGTTATTAGCGTTTTAGGCATTATTTTTAATGAAGATTCTTCAATAAAATCAGATTATATTTTTAACTGTGTGCAAAGCGGGTTGTTTTTAATAGTTTCACTTGTGCCTCTATTTATGAAAAAGCTTGAACTTGATATTCCAGATTTTATATATTTTATATTCATAATATTTTGTCTTGCACATTTCTTTTGTGGAGAGATTTTAGGATTTTATGTTAAAGTTCCTTGGTGGGATTCAGCACTCCACACATTTTCTGGTATGCTTATTGCACTGCTCAGTTTTTCTCTTATTAATTTGCTTAATAAGTCAAATGAAAACGGGTTTCATTTGAATTTGGTTTTTACCATTTTATTCGCCTTTTCTTTATCTCTTACAGTTGGTGTTCTTTGGGAAATTATTGAGTTTGCAAGCGATGGAATTACTGGGAGCAATATGCAAAGGGCTTATGTTTCAACAATGTCTGGAAGGGGTGAGGGATTGGTTGGCACGGCTGCCATAATGGATACTATGAAGGATTTGATATTGGACGCAATTGGTGCTGCCATTGTTTGTACAATATGCTCAATCTTTGTTGTTAAGAAAAAAGTGAAGATAGAGGATTTAACACTCATTAAAAAAAGGGTAAAGCCAGCTGTTATCCAAACAAATTTAGCGTCTGAAACCGCTCAGGAAAAAATTGCTGTTTCTAAAGAAGAATCCA
This sequence comes from uncultured Lachnospiraceae bacterium, assembly GCA_964520955.1. Classification (GTDB taxonomy): domain Bacteria; phylum Bacillota; class Clostridia; order Christensenellales; family UBA1242; genus RGIG1681. The sequence goes on along the minus strand of CAZFPH010000030.1, from coordinate 2,758 downwards.
CAGATTTAAAAGAAGAAATTGATTCAAGCGAGAGTTATACTGAGGCTGTGAAAACTGAAGCCGAGATAAATCAAGAAATTAATCAGAAAACGAAAACCTCAAAGAAAAATAAAAAATCAAAAACAGACAATTAAATTTAATATTTGACAGGGAATTTGTTTTGTTGTATAATAACCTCGTTGGTAATTAAGGAAGAAATTACAACATATAACTTAATATCTAACAAATTAAAACTCAATAACAAATTCCGTGGGGGAGTAGTTAGCGTTTACAAAACGGAGTAAGTTCAACAATCCTGATAACATTCGGTGCTATCTGGCTTACTTTAAAATTCGAGACTCACGCTTTAGCAATGTGCTATGCGTGGATAATACTAAATACCAATTCCAAGCAGCATGGCTTGGAATTTTTTGTTGAGAAAAACAAATTTAGGAGGAAGAGATGAATTTTCATCACGAAAGCTTAGAAAATGTTTTGGCTGAAATGAACACCATTGAAGATGTTGGATTATCTTCATCGGAAGTCAAAAAAAGAACTGAACAATACGGCAAAAACAAACTCAAAGAAAAAAAGAAAAAATCAATGCTCGCAAGGTTTTTTGACCAGTTTAAAGATGTAATGATTATTATACTCATTATTGCCGCTCTGGTTTCATTTGTTATTGCTTGTATTGAAAAAAATCCAAAAGAATTTTTTGAACCTGCACTTATTTTGCTTATAGTTGTGCTCAATGCTGTTATGGGTGTGATTCAGGAGAGTAAGGCAGAAAAAGCACTTGAGGCACTTAATAATATGTCTGCCCCTCACGCAAGAGTTAGAAGAGATGGTCAGGAAAAGATTATTAATGCTGTTGACCTTGTTCCTGGCGATATCATTATTTTGGAGGCAGGTGACTTTGTACCTGCTGACGCAAGACTTATTAAAAGTGCAAACCTTAAAAGTGAAGAATCTGCACTAACTGGTGAATCTGTGCCTTCAGAAAAAGATGCTGAGGCAAATGTAAAAAAGAATGCACCAATTGGTGACAGGCACAATATGCTTTTTTCTGGTTGTAGCATAACTTATGGTTCGGCTACTGCTGTTGTTGTTGCAACTGGTATGAATACCGAAATGGGTAAAATAGCAAACCTTCTTGCAAATGAAGAAGAAGGTCAAACACCACTTCAACAAAAGCTTTCAAAACTTGGAAAATATCTTGGGTTTGTGGCACTCGCTGCCTGTGCAATTATCTTTATTGTTGGTATTATCAGCAAAGTTGATATACTTGCAATGTTTATGACATCCGTATCACTTGCTGTTTCTGCGATTCCTGAAGGATTGCCTGCGATTGTTACAATTGTGCTTTCAATTGGTGTTCAAAGAATGGTAAAAAAGAACGCAATCATAAGAAGGCTTCCTGCTGTTGAAACACTTGGTAGTGCATCAGTTATTTGCTCAGATAAAACTGGTACACTCACAATGAACAGAATGACACTTGTTGATGCTTTCACAGATGGTTCAAAAGAAAAGGAAGCTATAAGCGAAGAAAACTCAAACAAAGTTAAAAAATTGCTCACTTATGCAACTCTTTGTTGTAACGGCTCAGTAGTGTTCAAAAAATCAAAAGAAGAACATATTGGCGACCCAACTGAAACAGCAATTATTTCAGCTGCTCACAAAAACGGTCTTGAAAAAGATGCTCTCAATGAAAAGTATCCAAGACTTGCTGAAATTCCATTTGATTCAGATAGAAAACTTATGACAACTATTAACACAATTTCGGGCAAAACCGTTGTTATTGTTAAGGGTGCTGTCGATGTCATTTCAAACAGATGTATTGCTGGTGACCTTGAAAAGGCAAAAGCCGTTAACGAAGAAATGAGCTCAAATGCTCTTCGTGTTCTTGCCGTTGCTTATAAAGAAATCGACACTGTTCCTGAAAAGCTTGTTCCAGAAGAAGTTGAAAAAGACCTTATTTTTATGGGTCTTGTTGGCATGATTGACCCTCCAAGACCAAAGGCAAAAGTAGCCGTTGCAACTTGTAGAGAAGCAGGTATTAAGCCTATTATGATTACTGGTGACCACGTAATCACCGCAACCGCAATTGCAAAACAACTTGGAATTTATCTTGATGGTGACCTTGCAATCACAGGTACAGAACTTGATGAAATGAGTGATGAAGAACTTGATAAAAAGCTCGAAATTATTTCAGTATATGCTCGTGTTTCGCCAGAAAACAAAATTAGAATTGTTAAAGCTTGGCAAAAGAAAGGTCAAGTTGTTTCTATGACAGGTGATGGCGTTAACGACGCTCCTGCACTCAAAGCAGCTGATATTGGTTGTGCAATGGGTATAACAGGAACTGACGTTGCAAAAGGCTCAGCTGATATGATTTTAACTGACGATAACTTTACAACAATCGTTGATGCTGTTAAAGAAGGTCGTGGAATTTATGCAAACATCAAAAAAGTTATCGGTTTCCTTCTTGGAACAAATATTGGTGAAGTTGTTGCTGTGTTCTTTTCAATGATTATTTGGCAACAATCACCATTCCTTTCAATGCAATTGCTTATGATTAATCTTGTTACAGATAGTTTGCCTGCAATCGCACTTGGTATGGAAAGAGTTGAAGACGACATTATGAAGAAAAAGCCAAAGCCAAAAGACGAGGGAATATTCGCTCACGGACTTGGTATAAAAATCGTTCTTCAAGGCTTTATGTTTGGTATCTTGGCACTTGTTGCTTTCAAACTTGGCGAATACATCACTGGCACACTTG
>CAZFPH010000029.1:0-10491 GCA_964520955.1 uncultured Lachnospiraceae bacterium | reverse complement strand
CTTTTTGGATTATAAAAATTATGATAATTTGTATGAGTACTATAATTCATCATCAACAGCATTAAACAATAGTTACGATTGTGATTCATTCTACACATTTGTTGAAAAGTTTGTAACAAGAAGTACGGACTACGACACAACCAGCACAACAACAAGCACAATTCCTGCTCTTTGCACAAAACTTACATTCAATGAAAACAGATCTGAGTTCTATTGTAATCTTGCAAACCATTTCTTAGATGGCGATGACGAAATTGTAGAAACTCACCCAGGTTCGGGAAACTGGGATAACGTTGCAAGCGATGCTTCAGATTCTGATTTCTATCGTGACAGCGTTTCTTACGGAAGAGTTAAAGAAGGCATCGACAACATTATTATTGAAACCGTTGCAATCTATTCTTATGATAGCGTTTCTCAAAACAACATTGTTGGTTCTATTATTGCAGAAAACGCTCCAACATCTTCAACCTTCTATTATAAAGACAGTACCTTTGAAATTAATGAAAAACCAAGCTACACATTAGAAACAAAAACAGTTACAACATCTGGTATTTCAGTAACAAAAAACACAATTTACTACTTTGGTTTAACATCAAATATCAGCGACACCGATGTATATATTAGTCTTGAAAATTATTTTATTGTATCATCACAAAGCACTCTAGATGCCGACCTTTTTATGTACAAAAGAATCCTTGAAGGTGAAGCTGGCTACGTCGATGCAGACCACCCTACTTATTATAAGTATACAACCAATCCTTTTATAAAGAATAGTGGTCGTTTTAGTGTTTATGTTGTTGACGAAAGCGTGACACCATCTGAAAAGGTCACCTATGATTCACTTCAATTCACAGCAATCTCAACAAAAGATATTGCTAACGACACAGCTGGATACTATTGCTATGTTCCATACTCAGAAAACAATAAGGCTTATTTCCAAGAACTCTATGGATCTGGTGACTATTTTGATAAATTCTGCAAAATATTCGCCCCAGTTGAAAATGGTGGCAGAAGTATTTTATATTTAAGATACACAGATAACACAACATACAATGTTTATATTGATGCTTCAGAAAATATTATTAATACTGAAGGTGTTTTTGCTGAAGATTTCTATGCTACATTCCCAACATACAAACATAATGTAATTGATTTTGTTATCACAGATGCTAATAGAAATGACTATTTTAAAATCACCTCTTCTTATTCATCTTATTATAAGACAAACTATACCCTTTATTTTAAAAAGGTTAAAGTAAATTATAGTGAACTAATTACTGATAATTCTGTTTACGACGGAACTTATGAAGAAAAAGAAACACCAAACATTCCTTACGAAACAACACAGATCCCTTCTGTTTCTTATGAACTCGATAGCAACGGCAGACAAATTTTTGCTTTGTTGAACAGTGATGAAGACACTTTCACACATAGTTCACTTACGGGAACAATAACACAATCAATTTTAGATGACTCTACAAACAGAAATGTTTATGTTGAAGTCCCTGAAAAAGTATATGTAACAATTTATGGCACTGGAGAAAGAACAAACAAACTTTACTACAAACATAAGTTGGAAACAACAAACAAAATCTACATTGTTGTCGATGAAGAAGAAAAAAATCCTGAAGACAACGAGGTTTATAAAAATCTTTACTATACCGTTTTAACAAAGAGCGAGTATAACGAAGATACCTCAAACTTTGTTGCAGTTGCATCAACAGATTCAAACTACAACGAAAACTTTGAACTATATTATAGATACGACTCAACTTTAGACGATAAAGATATCTATGTTCAAAATGAGTTAAAAGAAGACAATGCTATCTTTGTTCTTTGGAACAGTACATTAAATGAAACCTATGCTCAACTCTTTGCGTCAAATATATACACAGTAATCACAACTTCAGAACTGAATGCGAACAAATCATTCTACTACGCAATCCCTGAGGGCGACTTAAATCATTCAGACGTCTATGAATTATACTACAAATATAATGCTAACAAAGAAAAAGAAAGAGTTGTTTACGAATACACATCAAGTACTAGTTCTAGCTACTCTACCTTCTATAGCACATCAGATTCTTATGTTGCTTCTGATTATGAACTCATAGAGCCAGAAGATACAAAGTATTACGTTGAGGGTAAAAATCTTTATTTCAAGAAAAACAGAACTGAATCATATGAAAATATCTCTCAAAACACCTATTACTATTATAATGCGTCATCTGCTGTTTCACTCAGTGCAAATAGCTACTATATGCTCTCTTTCTATGTTAATACCACCGGTGAAAATGTGGAAGCTTCACTATACTTAACAGATAAAAATGGTGCTATTAAAGATATTTCCCTAGAACATATCTCAACTGACAAAAAATGGGTTAAGTATGTTACATTTATTGCTACAGATAGTATCACAAGTTCTTCTGTTACCCTTTCTATGTATATGGGTGACAAAACAAGTATTCTAGGTAGCAACTATAGTTCAGAAGAAAACGCAACCAATGCATCAACAATCAATGGTTCTGTCCTTTTCGATGATATCAATATTTATAAAATCAATCAAACCGACTTTAATAAAATGGCATTCAATGATATAGAAGTTGCTGACACAGAATCTCAAAAAGACTCTGTTACTGGTGACGAGCTTTGCTCTATCGAGGTTGTTATTGCAAATAAAGAAGGTTCTGGTTTTGATTCTAATGTGTTTGATAATAGAACACTTGATTTAACAACTGCAGAATCTTGGGACGATTTGTTCAATTTTGACAACGGAACACTTATTGACGAATTCAAAAATCTTACTCCAGTAACCGACAGCACAACTGGATACACACAGTATCCTGACGATTTGTGGCACTACTATATTGGTAGAGATGTTTCTAGTCAAGGAAGCAACGACAAACTCACCCAATATCAAACTGCTTACAAAAACAATGAGTTGTTTGCTTCGGTAATCAGCGAAGAAGCTATTGACAAAACACCTATAAATGTTGATGATGAAGACGATGATGATGAAGATGATGAAGACGAAGAAGAAGAAGATTTAACAGATGTTAAATCAGTTGAGTCAACCTTCAATAATAACAATATGGTATTAAAGTTGCAAAACAAAAACAGGCTCCTCTCTTTAGGTGTTGCATCAAATTCATTCATTGTTAAACAACACAATTACTATAAGCTCACAGTTTGGATTTACTCTCCTGATGAAGAAGCTACAGCAACCATAATGCTCACATCAATTATCAGCACAGGTGCAACCCCTACTTATGGTTCACTTCAATCAACCTCTGCAACTGTTAGTGCGAACATTGCTGGATATACAACAGAACCAACAAATGAATACGGCTGGATTCCTATTTCATTCTACATTGAGGGCAATGCTTTGCACGACCAAGAATGTAGCCTTGTGTTAATGGCTGACAAAAATAGGACTATCTATTTTGACAATATTTCTATTGAGAATGTTTCTAGCACGGTTTACAACTCAGCATCTTCAGATTCTGAAGACACAACTTATGTTCTATCACTCACTCCATCATCAGCTGTTGTTGCAAATGGTGTTACAAATGGATACTTTAACTCAATCACACTAGAGAGTGACTACAGAAACCCAAGCGTTTCCGATCCAAAGAAAGCTAAAAACTGGGAAATTGAAACAGCCAACTCTTCTAGCGTAATAGCTGGTATTGTTCCAACATCTAAATCTTACACAGATCAAGACGACAACTTCTATCAGACATATAATAACGACGGCACAATTGTACACATTCCTTATAGCGATGGATTTGACGAAACAAATTCATATAACAATGTGTATGCTATCTATGCTCCATCACAAATCACAGCACCTATTGCAAATGCTGATAGCACAACATATCAAGCAACCAATGTATACAAAATTTATTCAGCATCAATGAGCTTAAAAGCTTCAACTTCATACGATATTTCATTTGATTTCTATAAAGGATATCAATTTACAGGAAATATGGTCGCAAACTTGTATGCTGGTTCAGTATCTTCTGAAAAATTAATCGCAAGTTTTGTTATTGATTCTAATACACTTGCTTCTTACAAATGGCATAACTATCATTTCTACGTTTCAGCAGCTACAACAGCAATTACTGCGTACATTGAAATTGGTGTAGAAAACGCTGTGGGAACATCTTTCTTTAAAGACATTTCTTGCGTAACAACAACCGACACGTTAGATGCTATTCGTGATAAAACACTTGCAAACAATGAAAATAATGGAGATACCACAACAACAATAATTGATAAAACAAGTTTAACAAACCTTAGATTTGTAGATTTCACAAGTTCTGACTTCTCTATCATTGACATTACTCCAAATGCTAACACAAATCTTCACAAACCATTAGACTACACTATCGATTCACTTAACAATGTGGAATATACTTGCGGTCAAGGCGGAACGGCTGTTGCTTCATATTTCACGAGCACAGTAACATCAACCTATTCAGTAGTAATCAGCAGTGTTACCTACTATATTGGTAAAGTTACCGAAGAAGGAACTGACGAGGTTTCATACAAACTATACAAATATAAAGACCTAACAGAAGAAGTTACTGAAATTGATGGCAAGTCTATTACAGTTGAAAGCTATAGAAAAGTAATAGTTGGTGAAGGCTCTTCTGCTTCAGAAAACACAACCACTGAAACAAAGACAACCAACTACACATATCATTTTGAAAATAAAAATCAATCTGAATTCGTTATAAATAATACATTTATCCCTGCTGAAGAACTTAACAACACATATTCACAAAATGTATTAGTTCTTGCAAACAACTACAGCACAGATTTCAATAATGCTATTTCAAAATACACATTCTCACTTTCAACATCATCATACTACGTATTAAAGATATACGTAAAAACATCTGATTTTGAATCTAACGATATTGGCTTAAATATGAATATTAGTGCAATTGCAACAAACTGGGACAACATTAACACAACAACATTAGACGAATCTAAACTTGATGACAATGGTTTTGCTTGCTATCAAGCTTTAATCACAACAAATACAAGCTCAATTACTAACCTATCTGTAACCTACTCAATTGGTTCTGATAGCGTTACTGGCAAAGGATATGCAATTATTGCAGGTGCAACACTTGAAAAATATTCAAGCGAAGACGAATTTAATCACTATGTTGAAACTCTTGACGAAGACGATTCAACAGTAAAGAAATTCTTCGGAACAGTTTCAAGTTCTTCATCATCTGAAGATGCTTCTGCAGAGGAAGACGAAGACAGCTTAAGTTGGGTTACATTCTTCTATGTATTCTCTTCATTGCTTCTTGGTATCACATTAATTATGGCAATTGTTGCTGTTATCATCAAAAAACACCCTATCAAATTATCTAAGAAATATCAAAATGATCACGAAAGAGATTCTGATGTTCTTCAAATCTCAAAGAAGTCTAAACAGGATAAGACTACTGACAATAAAGATATTGATAATAATGGCAATGATGGTATTATTTAGACATAAAAAAAAGAGGTTCACGCCTCTTTTTTTATTATATAAAAAAAGTAGGATTTCTCCTACTTTAACTTTTTTATATAACAAGTCTTTCTTCTAACAAGTTCTCTTTCAAACATTTCAAGAGAAGTTATAGCCCCTGTATTTGTTTCAAGCTGAACGCCTGTTACAGCTGATTCCAAGTTTGGCAATTTGCTGATTCTTTCTAATATTTTCTTAATAATAAATGCCGTAACTCCAAGCTTTTGATATTCTTTTTTTACAGAAATAATACCAAATTCAACTGCTTTTGGATTTTTTATTGCTTTAAGCCATTTAATAAAACCAAATGGAAGCATTCTGCCATCAGTTTCTTTCATCGCTCTTGCAAGTGATGGCCAAGTTAAACCAAAACCAATAAGTTTCTCGTGCTTATCAAACACTAAACATAAAAATCTCTTATCTAAAACCAGCTTAAACGTAGATATAACTTGTCTTCTAAGTTCTGCATTAAATGGAAATGTTCCATAAAGTTCTTCAAAAGTTTCATCAATCAAATCAAAGAATTCGTCACCATGTTTTTTAATAAGTTCATTAACATTTTTAACTTCTTGCTCATGAAAACCATACCTTTTTTCTACAATTGTTGCAATTCTATCTACTCGCTCGTCAATAGGTTGTGGCATTTTAAATTTCCACTCTACCCATTTTGCATCTGGCTTATATCCATAGTTTTCAATAAATTTCTGATAATACGCATAGTTATAACTTGTTATAAATGAACCTGGGTGGTCAAATCCGTAAACCATCAAGCCCTCACGTTCCAAATCGTCGTATCCAAGTGGTCCGTGAATATATTCCATTCCTTGAGATTTTGCCCATTCTTCTGCCACTGCCAAAAGTGCGTGTGCAACCTCTTCATTATCTATAACATCAAATCTAGTAAACCTTGCATACTTAAAATCATTTTTCTTGTTAAATCTATGCATCACCAAACAAGCAATTCTACCAACAACTTTGCCATTCTCTTCAGCTAAAAAATATGCCTGTTCACATTCGCCAAAGTGTGGGTTTCTTTTTGTTGTCATTTTATATTCATCTGATTCCATTGGAGGAACATAATTTTCACAATCTCTGTAAAGTTCAGTTGGAAACCTTACAAACTTCTTATAATCTTTTCTCTTATTAATTTGTCTTATAGTAAACATAATATCTCCTATTTCATTATAATACAATTCTATTAATTGCACAATAATTTTAATACAACTAAAGAAATTTAATTGATATAGGTCAAAGTCAGTCAAATTCTTTTTTTATTTTTATTTAATATTTTAAAAATTGCACACATAAATTTAAAATATGAGTACAAATAAATTTTTTAAAGCTATGTTTTGCGTCACCTTTTTCTCTGTTGCAACCAGAGCTCTAGGCTTTTTATTAAAAATTTACCTATCGAGAACTCTTGGTAGTGTTTTACTCGGAAGCTACCAAGTTGCTATGAGTATATTTGGTGTGCTAATGACATTAGTATCCAGCGGTATTCCAGTCGTATTATCAAGGAACGTTTCATATTATTCTGGACAAAAAAATAAAAAAGCCATTGGTTCAATCGTATCCTCTGGCTTAATCTTGACATTCGTAATATGCTTTATTGTTTCAATTATTATAATCTTCTTCCCAAATGCACTAAATCTAATATTTACATCAAACGCTTCAACTGAAATGTTAAAAATTTTACTTCCTGCTTTAATTTTTAGCTCGATTTATGAAGTGCTTAGAGGTGCACTTTGGGGCGAACAAAAATTTTTCGTTATCAGTTTTACTGAATTTATAGAGCAAGTCACAAGAATTATAGCTATTATTTTGCTTTTTGAAACGACATTTTTTGATATGTCACTCACAAATAAAACTGCTCTATCACTCAGTATTGCCTGCATAATTTCATCAATAATTGTAAGCATTATATATTTTAAGAGTGGCGGAAAGCTCAACAATCCAAAATATGAATTTAAGAATTTGCTAAAAACAAGTACACCAATCACAGCGGTTAGAACAATATCTTCAATTGTTTCGTCAATAATCGCTATCATTATCCCAATTAGACTAACAACCTACGGCTTTTCATCAACCGAAGCTTTGTCAGAGTTCGGTATCATAATGGGTATGACCTTCCCATTAATAATGATTCCTTCAACTTTAATCAGTTCATTAGCTGTTACAATGATTCCATCAATTAGTGAGCAATCAAACGATATTGACAAAAACGAAGCCAAGGACAAAAATGTTCTCAAAGCAAAAATAAATTTTTCAATTAGAACAACCATCGTTTTCTCTGCTTTGTTAATATCAACATTCATTGCTTTAGGAATACCAATCTGCAAATTTTTATACGACAATACAAAAGCAGGTGTCTATTTGTGTTATTCTGCAATTTTAATGATACCTATGGGTATTTCGCAAATAACGTCTTCAATCCTTAATGCAATTGGGCTAGAAATCAAATCACTGAAAAACTATGCTATATCTTCAGCACTGCTAATTATCAGCATCTACTTTTTACCAAAATACATCGGAACTTATTCACTTATCATTGGATATTTCTTGATGTCAGTAACTTCGTGTGCATTAAATATCAAAATGTTAAGCAAACGTGGATTAATCGAATATAATTTCTTTAAAACTATAGGACTAATGATATTAATCTCTTTGTTTTCAATATTGCTTTCAAGCTCTGTATACCACCTCTTCTCAAACTCACTAATACTTGGTTTGATACTTGGTGGTATAACATCAGTTGGCTCAACCTTAGCCTTTATCTATATTTTTAATATAGCAAACTTCAAAATGATACTCTTTAAACACAGACGACTTCACTAGAGAATGTTTTCGGTTGTAATTTTAAAATCATCAAGATAATGTGCTGCGTAATCAATCAGCGTTGCTATTTCAGCATAAGCTTCAGTGTAATCGTTTTCTTCAATGTAAACTGAAATCCTTGCAAACCCCGTTTCAACATCTTTTATTCCCGTGTGCCAAATCAAACATTTTAAAACTTTCACTTTTTCGTGCCACTCATTGTGAATCGCATAAGAACTATTAACAATTTCTTCCGTATCAATTTTATCTTTGTTTTCGGTGATTGTAATTTGCAAACTTTCCAGTGAATTAATTAGCCACTCAAAAGATTTATTCACAAATCGACTTTCAATAATGCAACCCACACAAAGAGCAACCGCTAGCGAAATCATAATTATCCATTTCTTTACCATCTGTTACCACCCTTAAACTTCATTTGAAATGAGTGACACTCTTCCTTGTTCTTACCCTGAATAAAAATTTCACCATTGTTGTCCAAAGTCATAATAAGCACATCTTTAATTCTTTTTAGGCTCGCCTTTTCAATACATTTATTGATAAACTCCCCATCTATCCCTGTCATATTAACATTATCTGTCATAAGCGTTCCGTCCATAATGATATTTACAGGCAATGCACTTTGACTGACTTTGACTTTAAAATCTTCTCTCGTTGGTGGTTCACACTCAGATTTCTTAATAACACACAAATTGCCATTCGTTTCAATTATTGCATAAGCAATTTCTGATAAATTAAAAACACTGCAACCCCTAACAAGTTCCATCAAATCATCTAATGTCATATTGAGTGCTTTCAGTTCTTTATAATTAATCCCTTTGGGGCTGATTACTACCGCTGGCTTGCCTGTCAAAAAATATCTAGCCACCATAAATTTTCTAGAAAGCAAACAAATAAAGAAGTGTAATATCAATAGTGTAATTATTGGAACTATGCCGTGAAACAAAGGCACAGATAATTCCGCCATTGGAATACAAGCAAGGTCAGCAATGATAAGTGTTATAACAAATTCAAAAGGTTGCATTTCACCAACTTGCCTTTTGCCCATCAGCCTTACAACAATAAGTACACAAATATATATCAGTATCGAACGAATTAGCATTATAGCCATACATTAATTATTGTTAATCAGCAAAAAAAAATACATACCTTTCCGTATGTATTTTAATTTTTAAGCATTTTCAACTATATAATAAAAATAAAATTCTTTGCTCTCGTAAAAACAATAGGCTGTGTTAACGCCACCGCTTGTAACGTTTCCTGTTCTAAGTTCTGTTCCAACAATTTCATTTGGAACGTAAACATAAGCCTCTCTAATGAAAGATAAATCCTGGTCAACATACCTTACCTTTAATAACAAATTTTTATTGGCACTTGTTTCCAAAAAATCACCAACTTTAAAAGTCAAAACGTTCTTTCCATTATAGTTTGTTGTTGTAACCTTAGAATAATCAACAGATACTGTGTTAACCACTAATTCAGATGTGTTGTAATATCCGTAAATTCTTTCTTCTTTCCTTGTAATCAAGTCTTCATCGTTAGCACTCTTTGTTATTTCGATTGAAGAGAGTGTCATAATTCCATTGCTGTTATAGTTTGCAACAATGTCAAGACTACTGTCCACTCCAGTTGACACCTTCATGGTGTCTCCAGAAATTGTATACTTATACGACTTATCATAAGCACCATCGTTCAAGCACCATTTACCAGAAGCATAATTGTAATATTTAATTAGGTTGTTGCTACCTATATAAATCACTTGAGTAGTGTCTTCGATTGTATATATATTAGGAACTACTGTTCCCACAGAATTTGTAATCGTTTTCTTTTGTAGATAATAATATCCTTTTTTGATTACGTTGTAGTCTTGTTCAATAACTTCAGACTTATATGTAATCTTCATTGTTCCGTGTGCTTCAAGTGAAGTTGAAAACATCGTAACTTTAACAGAATCTTTGTCTAAATCGACCATTCGGATATTACCATTTTTATAAGTAACCTTTAGTTTGGCGTCACCAAAATCCAACTCGTCTCCAACCACGTAAAGTGTTTGAATGTTACCAGCAATTTCAACGGACTCAATATTTTTTGCTTGGAATATCACATAACCAAGATACCCTATACCA
>CAZFPH010000028.1:0-10501 GCA_964520955.1 uncultured Lachnospiraceae bacterium | reverse complement strand
TTTCTGTTGCTCTTTGTGCAAGCAGCCTCTTAAATTCTTGCTCAAGCTCTAAAATTTCAGGTGCATTAGGGTCAAAATCATAAGCCAAAATATGCATTTTATGCCCTTTGTAGGTGCAAGTAAACTCCACACCAGTAACGTAAGTGAGTCCAAGATTTTTAATAAGTTCAATCAGTTCAGGGCTGGCAAAAATTTGCCTGCCACTTTCAGCCGTATCGTGGTCAGTAATTGAAAAATATCCAACTCCTGCTTTTTTCACGTTGTTTATCAGCTGAGGAACGGTATCCATTCCATCAGAAAATGTAGTGTGTAAATGCGTATCTTTTTTCATAAACCACCTCATTAATATAATATAATTGCTTTAGCAAAATAAGTCAAACCCCAAATAACCACAACCTACACAATTTTGCAAAACAAAAACTAGACTGAAGTCTAGTTTTTGCTATCTAAACAATTTTGTGATTGTTATTTTTGAGAGGTCTACTGGTGTTCCATCACTTGAAAATTGAGCGATTTGAACAGGTTTATTCTTCCCGTGATAATCCGAACCACAAGAAACATATAGACCAAGTTCGTCAGCAATTTTCAAAAGCCCATCAATCTGCTCTTTTGTGTAGGTAGAATAATAACATTCAAGGCCAACGAGACCAAGTTTTTTCATTTCAGTTGCAAGCTCCTTTACTTTTTCGAGCTCTAAAGGATTTTCACCCACCCCACCAATTGAGTGAGCCCAAACCATTTTTGCACCAGCTTTTGAAAGTTTGCTGATGATATCAACAGCGTCAACCCTGTCAGCAAATGGATAGTTACTAGTAAAAAATTCTCGAGCAGCGGTTTGAGCGTCTGGATAATGACCATTTTCAACCAAAAGGTTTGCAAAATCCATTTTTCTAATATTTTTCTTGGCTTTTAATTTTGCCACAGACTCTTCGGTTAGCGAAAATCCCGCTTCGCGAACACATTGCCATCTATAATCATTAACTTTGTTAACCATATCCGACTCTGCCTTTTCGGCTTCTTTAATTGCAGGTGAGTCAATATCAAAATCATAGGCTAAAATATGAACATTTCTGCCATTAATAATACCTGTAAACTCTGTGCCAGTTACAAATTTCATATTGTAATCAGCAAGTTTTTGTTTTAACGTTTCATCACCAAGTAACGCTCTGCAACCCTCAGCAGTATCGTGGTCGGTAAGTGAAAAATAATCAACACCTGCCTCGTGCAGATTATCAATCAATGTTTCTAAATCATCTTTTCCATCAGAATAAACTGAATGCAAGTGCAAATCTAACATACAATTTCCTCCTAGTAATAAGTATAAGAAATTACCGCCTAAAAGTCAAATTACATTATTTGCAATCTTTGATTTGTTCCCAAGAGAACTCTTCTCTGCCAAAATGACCAAAACTAGCTGTTTGCTTGTAAATTGGTTTAAGCAAATCAAGTTCATCTATTATATTTTGCAAGCGGAAACTGAAATTGTTTGAAATAAATTTATCAATCTCTCTTTTTGTCACCTTGTTTGTTCCAAATGTATCAACATAAATTGAAACTGGTTCAGGCTTGCCGATTGCAAAACTTGCTTGGATTTCACATCTATCAGCTAATCCGTGAGCAACAACATTTTTTGCAACGAATCTAGCATAATAAGCAGCACTTCTGTCAACTTTGGTTGCATTTTTTGAACTAAAGCAACCACCACCTACTCTGCCAACACCACCATAGGTGTCAACAACGATTTTTCTACCAACGCAACCGCTATCACCAAAGCTACCCCAAATAGTAAATTTTCCACTTGGATTGATGATATATTTAACCTTTGAGCTATCAATTTCTGAGTACTCAGCAAGCACTGGAGCAACCACATTTTCTTTAATATCAGCCACAATTTGTTTGTGTGAAAGTGCTTTTGAATGTGACACACTAACCAATATCGCTTTAAAAGCGATAGGCTTATTTTTGCTATTATATTCAACAGAAACTTGACTTTTTGCATCGGCAAAATAGCAGTCAGTTTTACGGCGATATTCGTCGTATTTTTTCATTAATTTATGGGCAACAATTATTGGGAGTGGCATATATTCTTTGGTTTCATTTGAGGCATAGCCATACACCATACCTTGGTCGTTTGCCATCAATTCTTTTTGTTCAACTGCTTGATTGATATCAGGACTTTGTTTGCTGATTTCGGTTACAATTGTAAATTCATTTGTATAACCAATATCTTTTAGTTCCTTTTTTGCGATTGCTTCGTAATCAATTTTTGCGTTTGTTGTAGCCTCGCCATAAATGAAAAGTTTATCATTTTTTATGGCACATTCAACTGCCATTTGTGAATTTTTATCCTGTGACAACGCTTCATCTAAAAACGCATCGGCTAAAGTGTCACAAGTTTTGTCTGGGTGACCAATATTAACTGATTCACTTGTAATAATTTTTTTCATATATTTTCCTCTCTTTTGTGATATTATCCATAAATTTTGCAACAAAAAATCCCACAATCGTGGGATAAATTTCTATTTAATCCCATAGATTTCAAGCGTTAGCACCTTGGTGAATTTCACTAGGTTGCTGTGTGGTCAACAGGCTTGTCCCTCGCACACTCTTTATGGATAGACATATTATATTATACTTTTTATTTTTTTGCAATATTTTTTGGTATTATTTTTGTTTTGCTTTTTTATTTCCCATTTGAGCGTTATATTTTCTGGTAAGTTCACTTAAGTCTTTATCAGGAATTTCCACGCAAAGCTCGTCAATATTTAGTGCAGGGTTTTGAATTTTATATCCCCTATTTTTTGCAACCGCCATAAAAAAGATTGAAAGTCTTTTGTCTTCATCTTCCAAAAATTCAAGGAGTGCACTATTTTCCTGCTCAGAAATTTTTCGATTATCTCTTTCTTCAAGGGTGGTTTTACCATCAACAATGCCCTCAAAAACACTAACAGCTTCGCTTCTTGTGTCACTTAGCCTGCATTTATTTGCCGAAGCTTTCCAAATATGAAAATGGTAATTATCAGATTTTTCGTGAACGTCAAATTCAAAAACATAATTATTGATTATTTTTCTTGGTCTTTCATACGCACTTTTTGCAGGTATAAATGTTGGGATACTAACTGGAAAATACAAACTTTGCTGTCTTTTTCCTCTAGTTTTTTCCTTAAAAACAAATTGTCCACTTCTAAGCACATTTGGGTTCATTTTTCTAGATGCCATAAACAATCCTCCACGCAAGAATTTTAGCATAACAAAAAGGTCTTTTCAAGACCCTTTTAAAAATTATATTTCAATCTCTAAAACTATTGGTGCGTGGTCACTTCCAGCAACATCTGTTAAAATATCCGCCTTTTTAATTTTATTCTTTATATCATTTGAAACAATAAAATAATCTAATCTCCAACCAATATTTTTTTGCCTTGCTTGAAAGCGATAGCTCCACCAAGAATATTTCACCTCGTCTGGGTGCATAAACCTGAACGAATCAACAAAACCAGCATTTAAAAGCTGAGTCATTTTTGCACGCTCTTCAATAGAAAAACCTGCATTCCTTTCGTTTGCTTTTGCGTTTTTGATATCTATTTCTTCATGAGCAACATTTAGGTCACCACAATAAATAACAGGTTTTATTTCGGCTAGTTTGCCAAGATAATTTCTCATATCATCTTCAAATTTCATTCTAAAATCAAGCCTTTTAAGTTCTTCTTGAGAGTTTGGAACGTAAGCGTTAACAAGGTAAAATTTTTCATACTCTAAAGTTATTATCCTTCCTTCGTCGTTATATTTGCCATCAATACCATAAACCTCAGAAATTGGCTTATTTTTTGCATAAATAAGCGTGCCACTATAGCCTTTCTTTTCGGCAGAACTCAAAAATACATAGTATCCATCAACAAAAATATCCATTTGTCCGTCTTGCAATTTTGTTTCCTGAACGCATAAAAAATCAGGGTTTTCAGCTTTTAAAAGGTCAAAAAATCCTTTATTTGCACAGGCTCTAAGCCCATTAACATTAAAACTAATAAATTTCATAATTACCTCAAGAATATTTTAACAAATATTGCAAAATAAATCATCTGTTTAAAATAAATAATATTTTTCTATACACATTTTACAAAAAATAGCATTAAAAGCCTTTTTCTGCCTTTTGCTAGACACACAAATTTGACACACCAAGGTTTATTTGGTATAATTTCATCAGTTAATAAAAAATAGGAGTTCCTTAAATTTTATGAAAGTTGATGATAGATTGCGTGGTATTCAAAACGGAACAGACTACACACTATACGAATATCTTGGTTGTCACCAAGCAAAAAAAGGCGGAAAATCTGGTGCATATTTTAGAGTTTACGCACCAAATGCAAAAATAATTAATGTTGTTGGCGATTTCAATAACTGGGACAAGTATGCCCACCCATTAAAGCGTGTTAAAAATTCTAACATTTGGGAAGTTTGGGTTGAAAAAGCAAAAAATTTGCAAAGGTACAAATACATTGTTGTTGGGCCAGATGACAAAGAATACGTAAAATCTGACCCATTTGCAGTTTGGGGTCAAAGCCTTGATAATGATAACGATTTTGCATCTTATGTTTATGACATTAACGATTATAAATGGAAAGACGCAAAATACCTAGAAAGCATTAAAGGCAAGAATCATATCGATTCCCCAATGAATATTTACGAGGTTTGTTTGCTTTCTTGGAAAAGGCACGCAGACGGCAGATATTACACTTATCGTGAGCTTGCAAGCACACTTATTCCATACTGCAAAAAGATGGGCTTTACCCACATTGAGCTTTTGCCAATTACCGAATTTCCATTCGATTGCTCTTGGGGCTATGAAGTTACTGGTTATTATGCAATCACAAGCCGTTACGGCAAGCCAAAGGACTTAAAATACTTTATCGACACCTGCCACCAAAACGGAATTGGCGTCATTTTAGACTGGGTTCCTGCTCACTTTGACTGTGCAGACACAAACCTTCTTGAACGTAGAGAAAAGAACACAATGGAAGACTTTGGTCTCACAGAATGGGACGGAACTTGCCTTTACGAAAGTCCAAAGTGGGATAGAAAAATTCAATTTGCTTGGGGCACAAGAATTTTTGACTTCGAAAATCCATTTGTTGTTGAATTTTTAACAGCTAGTGCTCTATTCTTTTTAAGAGAATATCACTTTGACGGCATTAGAGTTGATGCCGTTGTATCAATTCTCTATCTAGATTTCTGCAGAAATCCTGACGAATGGATTCCAAACGTTAACGGAAACAACATTAACTATGCTGGCGTTAATTTCATCAAAAACCTTAACAACCAAGTTTTTGGAGAATTCCCTGATGCACTTATGATTGCCGAAGAGGTTTCCTCTTTCCCAATGTGCACAAGACCAACAACTGTTGGTGGTCTTGGATTCAATTTCAAATGGAATGTTGGTTGGATTAATGATATTTGGGAATATACTTCAATGGAACCATACTTTAGAAAGTTCCACCACAACATTATCACCCACACAATTGACTATTGCTTTGACGAAAACTTTATTTTACCTGTTGACCACGACGAAGTTGGAAACGGCAGACATTCGCTAATTAACAAAATGAACGGCGATTACAACACAAAAATCGACCTATGTCGTGCATTTTATGTTTATATGTTTATGCACCCAGGCAAAAAACTTTCGTTTATGGGCAGTGAATTTGGCCAAATTAAGGAATGGAGCTATGATAAACCTATCAATTTCCTACTCCTTAAATCTGAAAAGAATAAGCGTTTGCAAAAATTTATTTCAGCACTTAACAAATTCTACTTAAACTCACCTGAAATGTATGAGCTTGATTTCGACAAAAACGGCTATGTTTGGCTTGTTGCCGATGATAACCTTAATTGTGTCAATGCTTTCAAGCGTTACTCAAGAAGCGGTAGTTACTTGATTTGCATTTGCAATTTCTCACCATACAGAAGACCAAATTATGTTCTGGGCGTTGATGAACCAGGTTGCTATGAAGAAGTTTTCACATCAGATGACGAAGAATTTGGCGGAACTGGCGAAACTAATGGCTTAATGCACTCACTCATTATGAACAAAAACGGAAAAACTAATGCCATTAGGTTAAATCTCCCACCAAACTCAGCAATTATTATTAGAAAAGTGGATAAAAACTAGGAGACTTTATGAGCGAAAATAATACACTTAATATTTTATTTGTAAGCGGAGAATGTTTACCATTTTGTGCTAATGGCGGTGTTGCAGATATGTGTTTTGCCCTGCCAAAGTACCTTAACAAAATTGAAGATATTGATATCAGGGTAGTAATTCCAATGTACTCAAAAATTCCTGAAGAATACCGTGAAAAGTTTAAACTTGCCGGCGAACGCACTGTTGAGCTTTCTTGGAGAAAGGAATACTGCGGCATTTATGAATACGAGCTTAACGGAATAACCTATTACTTTATAGATAACAAGCAATATTTTGGCAGAGACAACCTCTGCGGATATGATGACGACGTTGAAAGATTTAGTTTTTTCAGCAAAGCAGTTCTTGATATGTTCCCAATCGTTGGTTTTTACCCAGACATAATCCACACAAACGACTGGCAGTCTGGAATGGTTTGCACATTCCTCAAAATTCTTGCTTGGCAAAACCCAAAGTATGAAAAAATCAAGACTGTTATGAATATTCACAACCTAACATATCAAGGCATAACAAACTTTAATGCAGTAAAAGACTTGCTTGGTGTTGAAGATAAATTCAGCTATCTGTTTGACTTTTTTGGCAAAGCAAATATTATGAAATCAAGTTTGCTTTGTGCAGACAGAGTTGTTGCTGTTAGTGAAACTTACAGAGAAGAAATCCAAAAAACAGACAAGGGCAATGGGCTTCAAAACGTTTTGGAATCTATAGACCACAAACTTAGCGGTATCATTAATGGTATTGACTACGAGTTCTACAACCCAGCAACCGATCCGGCAATTTATCAAACATACACCGAGGAAACTTTAGAGGATAGAAAAGTTAATAAACTCAAACTACAAGAAGAACTTGGCTTTACTATTGATGAAAATATTCCACTCTACTCTTTTGTTGGATTTATGGCAAGCCACAAAGGTATGGACCTTCTCAGACAAGTTCTTGAACCATTTATTCAAAAAGGTGTTCAGTTTGTTGCCATTGGTGGCATAACAAATGAATACGAAGGATTTATGCGTAGTATGAACGAAAAGTACCCAAACCAAGTAAAAATAAAGTTTGGTTATGACAGAAAGCTTGCAAAAAAAGCTTATGCTGGTGCAGACTTTTTGTTTAATATCGCAAGCGTTGAACCTTGTGGTCTATGCCCTCTTATTGCAAACAAATATGGTTGTTTACCAATTGTTTATCAGACAGGCGGACTAAAAGATAACTTCACAGACTTTAAATACACAAACGGCAACGGATATGTTTTAAAAGACTATGATGTTTCATCGTTAAATGATTTGATTGATAGAACTCTTCGTGATTACGAAAACAAAGAAAAAATGAAAGATTATATGATTACTGGAATGCATCAGAATTTTGATATTAAAGATTGTGCAGAAAAGTATTTGAAATTATATCAAGAAATGTAAAAAAACACCTTTTAATAAGGTGTTTTTATATTTTTAACTTAAATTTCATTAAAATTGCAAGTTCATTTTTAACTTAAATTTTTATTGTTTTATTTGTTTACTAAATTTTTTTAAATGGTATATTTTTCCAATTAAATGTTAGTATTTTTTTATCAGTTCCATTTTCATAATACGCCTGATTATTTCCAAGTTTAATAAATTCATCTTTTTTATATTTTCTACAATCACTTAAATATGCAGGATAATTCCATTTATCAATTGTTTTAAAAATGTCATTTTCGTTTTCTTGTTCTTCCCTGTAGCACATTCTGTATCTTGAGCAATGCACAAAAACCATCTTATCCACCCAGCCAAAACCTTTTAATGCATTCTCTCCAAAAATAGGTTTAAGGGCTGGTTCATAAGGCTCAGCATCAAGAGTCCATTCGGTGTCGCTTCCTGCAAGCACACTCCCTGCACTATTTCCAATATAAAGGACACCTGATTCTACGAGTGATTTTATTTTCTCATACTGATTATACTCACGAAGAAAGTGAACAAGCCTTGTAGTGTTTCCGCCACGCACAAAAATTATATCTATTTTGTCTTTAAAATTATAGCCCTTATCCAGCAGTATTACATTAATGCCGAGTTCCAGAAATCGTTTTGACGCTGAGCTTTCATAAGGAAACTCATCTTCCTGAGCGTAGCCAACAAACAAGCAGTTAACCCCTTTAAAATCATCAAAAAATTTATCAAGCCACATATATCCAACACCTGAAAAATCAGAACATAATAATAATCTCATAAACACTCCTTATAACTTTATTATACTTGTTATTTACAATTTTACAAAACACTAATTGCGTAAAACTAAAAAAATAAAAAGCAGTTCCCTGCCTTTTATTTTAATAAATTTTCGAGTTCTTTACATTTTGTTTTATCCATATCAGGCGTGCCATCTAAACGGTACTTAATGCCAAGGTCTTTATACTTAGAAACCGCCATTGAGTGATATGGCAAAAGCTCAATTCTTTCAACATTTGGAATTTTGCTAGCAAATTCTTTGAGCTTTATTATGTGTTCTTCGTTATCGTTAACGCCAGGAACAATAACTTGCCTTAGCCATAGTTTTTTCTTCTTTTCTTTGCACTTGTTTAAAAACGCATTAAAATCAGCAATATCTCTGCCTGTAATAAATTTATATTCGTCAGCATCAACAGCTTTGATATCCAAAATTACAAGGTCAACAAGGTTTAACACCTCATCATAATCATCGCCAACACCAGAAGTGTCAATTGCGGTGTGAATTCCCTTTGATTTTAAAAGCTTAATGGTTTCAGCAACAAACTCACTTTGAAGAAGTGGCTCACCCCCTGAAAATGTCACACCACCACTCTCCCCATAGTAAGATGAATATTTATTATATTGAGTCAAAATATCCTCACTTGAAACTTCTTTTATAAAATTTGACTTATCCCAAGTTTCAGGATTATGGCAATAAAGACATCTTAACTTGCAACCTGCCAAAAACACAACAAGTCTCATTCCAGGGCCGTCAACTAGCCCCATAGTTTCAAAATCTCTAACTTTTCCGTTCATAACTACACCCTTTTTAATTATAAAAAAGCCAAAATGTTTTGCATAACAAGGCTTTAAAATTTTTCAGGCACAGCTTTACTTGTGGTAAATTACTGTCCCAGAAAATTCAAAAAACAAAGTTAGCTGAGCCATTTTGACTTTTTTATTATCTAATTTTTTCGTGGAATGTTCTAGCGATAACTTCTTGTTGATGAGCTTTGTCAAGCTTGTTAAAGTTAACAGCATAACCAGAAACACGAATTGTAAGATTTGGATATTTCCAAGGATTGTTCATTGCATCAATGAGTAAATCACGATTGAACACGTTAACGTTAATGTGCTGAGCACCTTGAGCAAAGTAACCATCAATAATTGAAACAAGGTTTTCAATTTGCTCTTCTTCATTATTACCAAGAGCACTTGGAACAATTGAGAATGTGTTAGAAATACCATCTTGACAGCAACCAAAGAATGGGATTTTTGCAACTGAGTTAAGAGATGCAAGAGCACCTGAGTTATCTCTTCCGTGCATTGGGTTAGCACCTGGAGCAAATGCTTCGCCTGATTTTCTACCATCAGGTGTGCTACCTGTCTTTTGACCATACATAACGTTTGATGTGATGGTTAAAAGTGAAAGCGTTGGTTTTGCATTTCTGTATAATGGGTGTTCATCAATATCATTGAAGAATTCTTGAACCAGTTCAACAGCGATTTGGTCAACTCTGTCATCATCATTACCGAATTTTGGGAAGTCGCCACGAATTTCAAAATCTACAGCAATGCCTTGTTCATTTCTGATTGGACGAACTTCAGCGTACTTGATAGCTGAAAGTGAGTCAACTGCAGATGAGAATCCTGCAACACCAAAAGCCATAAGTCTTTCAACATTTGTATCGTGAAGAGCCATTTGGCTTGCTTCATAAGCGTACTTATCGTGCATAAAGTGAATAATGTTGTTGGCGTCAACATAGATTTTTGCAATCTTTTTGAGCATATCGCTATAGTCTTTTCTAACCTTGTCGTAAGAAAGAACTTCTTCTGTGTTCATTTCAAGACCAGTTACAACTTGCTTGAATGATTTTTCATCATAACCACCATTGATTGCGTAAAGAAGTGATTTTGCGAGGTTACATCTAGCACCAAAGAATTGCATTTGTTTACCCTCTTTCATTGATGATACACAGCAAGCAATAGCGTAGTCGTGACCATAATGAGGACGCATTGTATCGTCGCCTTCATATTGGATTGAGTCAGTTTTAATAGAAATCTTTGCACAATATTTTTTAAAGTTCATTGGCAAACCTTTAGACCAAAGTACTGTAAGGTTTGGTTCAGC
>CAZFPH010000027.1:0-11019 GCA_964520955.1 uncultured Lachnospiraceae bacterium | reverse complement strand
ACTTTCTCCTCCTTTTGGACTCATTCGGTTTTGCGGGCATAAAAAAATAGCCACAAAACAAGGAATTGTAGCCAAATTATAACACACTATTTTTGCTTTTGCAAGTATTATTTTTTTCCTTTTAACATAATAATTTATAGCACGTTGTTTTTTTGCTTCAGTTTTAGTAAAAGTAAAGATTTATTTTTCCAGCAAAATCATTTCCCTCTAAAACGCCCGATAAATTATTTAAAATGTAATAATTTGGCAAAAAAATACAAATTTTTGTATTTTGTCAAAATTTTGAAAAATGTTGCACATTAACCCATTTGCTCAATTGACTTTTTGTTTCATATTTTTATAATTATAATTATTATATTATCGTTAAAGTGAGGTCAGTATGTCTAAGAAAAACAAAAAACTAGAAAACTTAGAAACTCCAGATGCTATAGATTCGTCAAATCTTGGAGCGGAAGAATTAACAACCCAACCTGATGAACCGGCACAAGAAGAAACCGCACCAGTTACAACATCTGCTTCTAAACAGAAAAAAGAACTCACAGCAAAACAAAAAAAAGAGGCTGAAAAAAAGAAAAAAGCCCTTGCTAATAAAAAGAAAAAGCAAAAGCAGGAAGAAGAGGACGACGGCGAGCCAAAACTTAAAGACGTTTTTAAGATGGTTTTTAACACTTCTAACAAAAAAAAGAAGAACGAGCCAGTCGTTCAAAAGCGTGTTAAGCGTGTTAAAACCGATTACCAAACAGGTTTAACAAGCGAGCAGGTTCAGGAAAGAATTTTAAAGGGTCACACAAACGCAAGTCCAAACACAAACGTTAAGACCATTAGAAGCATTATTTTTGAAAACCTTTTCACATTCTTTAATATGCTATGTTTCTTTATAGCAATTGCACTTATTGTTGTTAACATTATATACAAGCAGTCTTGGAGCAACATCTTCTTTATGGTAACAATATTAGTTAACATCACAATTGGTATTGTTCAAGAGATTCGTGCAAAAAAGACGATTGAAAAATTGTCACTACTCACCCAGCCAGTTGTAAAAGTTATTCGTGATGGTGCAGAAGACAGCATCTCGACCGAAGAAGTCGTTCTCGACGATATAATTTACCTTTCAACAGGAAAGCAAATTGTTGCTGACTGCGTTGTAGTTGAGGGCAACATTGAAGTTAACGAAAGCGTGCTTACCGGTGAAAGCCTTCCAATAAAAAAGAAAGTTGGTGACACCTTGCTTGCTGGAAGTTTCGTAGTTTCTGGTCACTGCCACGCAAGAGTTGAAAAAGTTGGTGCAAACAACTACATTCAACAACTTGCTCTCACTGCAAAAAAATATCGCAAGCCAAAGTCAGAGCTTTTTAGTTCACTTAAACTCATCATTAAAGTTATTGGTATTTTGATTGTTCCAATCACTGTTTTAATGTTTTTAAACAGTATGAACCAACCAAACGCAACAATCGTTTCATCAATCACAACAACAGCAGGCTCAACTATTGGTATGATTCCTGCGGGAATGTTCCTGTTATCTTCTGTTTCACTTACTGTTTCAGTTATCAGACTTGCTCGTAAAAAAGCTCTTGTACAAGACCTTTACTGTGTTGAAATGCTTGCACGTGTGAATGTTTTATGCCTAGACAAAACTGGCACAATCACCGACGGCACAATGAAAGTATTTAACTGCTTGCAACTATCAAGCACCGAGCACACAATTAAGAGAATTATGGGTTCAATGCTTTCAGCACTTGGCGATAATAACCAAACCAGCCAAGCACTCATCAATTACTTTGGCTACAACAAAGAAATGACACCAGTTATCACCATTCCATTCAGTTCATCAAGAAAGCTTTCAGCTGTTACTTTTGATGGCTCTGGAACATATATTATGGGTGCACCTGAATTTGTCTTGCCAAACAATAAAGACGAAAAATTACAAACTATGGTTGAGCAATATGCAAAAGATGGTTACAGAACTTTGCTTTTAGCTCACTCTAAAAAATCTATTTCAAAAGATACTCTACCAGAAGAAAGAGAAGCTATAGCTCTCATCATTTTGGAAGACCACATTAGAGACGATGCCGCAAAGACCATTGCTTGGTTTAAAAACAACGGCGTTAAAGTTAAAATTATTTCAGGTGACAACCCTCTCACAGTTTCTGAAATTGCAAGAAGAGTTGGCGTTGAGGGAACTGATGCATTCATCAGCCTTGACGGACTTAACGAAAAACAAGTTATTGCTGCAGCAAATAAGTACACCGTTTTTGGAAGAGTTACACCTGAACAAAAAGCACTCCTCATTAAAACAATGAAAAGTGAGGGTAACACCGTTGCAATGACTGGTGATGGTGTTAACGATATCTTGGCACTGAAAGAAGCTGACTGCTCTATCGCAATGGCAAGTGGTAATGAATCTGTTAGAAGCGTGAGCCATATGGTGCTACTAAACTCGAACTTTTCAAGTATGCCTGATACTGTTATTGAAGGAAGAAAAGTTATTAATAACGTTCAGAAAGCGTCATCGTTATTCTTTATGAAGACACTGTTCTCAATCATCTTCTCAATACTTGTTATTGTTATCAATCAGCCATACCCATTCACAACATCAAGAACACTTCTCTTTGAGTGGTTTGTTGTAGGTATCCCATCATTTATATTGGCATTCCTGCCAAACGATAAACCGATTGAAGGTAAGTTTATTTACAACCTTATCAAAAACGCTCTTCCGGGTGCAATTACACTAGTACTGAACGTTGCTGCGGTATATCTATTTAATTATATTGTAAACGACTCAATTTCAGACAACTTGATGATTGTTTCAACAATGTCAACAATCGTGTTAACCTTTACAGGTATTGCAATGCTATACAGACTTTGCAAACCATTCAATGCAATCACAACATTCTTGTTTATTGCAATGATTACACTTTGCTTTGTATGCATCTTTGCTTGGCCAGAGTTCTTTGGAATTATGTCTGTTGCAAACCTTGGCTTGACCAACACATTATTTGTTATCGTTCTTGCCTTTGCATCACCAACAGTTATAAGCATTTTGTACAAATTTATGGACAAGATTAAACTATAAAAGCAAAAAACACTCCAGAAAACGGAGTGTTTTTTATTGTTTTTTTATCAAATATTTACCTTTTTAGCTTAATAATCCAGTTGCTTAACATCAACAATAACATTGAGTTTTAGCTTTTGAAGGAACTCATCTGGCGTTTTGAATATCTCCGTTGTGTTTTTATATTTATGTTTGTAAGCAATCTCGTAAGCATCAAAAATGTCACAGCCAAAACCTTTTGCTGTTTCAAAAGAGCCTGCTACCTCTTTTGAAATCTGTTCGGCAAGACCTTTTTTAACAGCTTCAAACTCAGCGTTTGTGAGCCCTGCAATAACCTCATCGGTCATTATTTCAATAATTTCAGACTTGGTAATTATTATGTACAAATCTAGAACTGGCGTGCCGTTTTCGTACCTAATTTTCAGTTTGTTCTTTTTCTTTTTTATGGCAACCTCGATAACTTCGCCAGAAAGCCTACCCTCGTTAATACCCTCAATTTTAACGTTTGATTTGCTGGTGTTTTTGCGTGCAAGCATAAACCCATCAATATCAGATTCGGTCTTGAGTTTGCCGACAAATTTTCCACCAACAAAGCAGACAATTGGTGCTTCCGGGTCAAAATATTGTTGCTCGCTTTCAGACGAACTTGAACCGCTTGAGCTTTCACTCGAGCCTCCGCCAGCGTTTTCTTCTGACCCACTTCCGCCAGAGCCTCCGCTTGAACTTTCGCCAGAGCCTGTGCTTTGACCGCTTGACTGTGAATCAGAGCCACCAGACGAGCCTTGCGAACCTTCACTTGTTTCGCTTGAGCCACCTGAAGAATTTGAGCCCTCGTCTTTTTTTGCCTCTTCGTTGGTGTGCAAAACAAGCTCGCTTGCAGTGCTTGATTTTGAATACATTTTGTTTTGGTTCAAAAAATCAATCAGCGTAACCATCAAACCATCGCCTTCGTTTTCTTTAAAAAGAAAAACTTTTTGTAGCCCAATACCAACCGAAAGTTCTGTGTTTTTGGTTTTTTTCATCTCCTCTTCAGCAGAGCCACCAGCAAATAGCACGAGTGCCGAGTTTTTAATAATTTTGTCACGGATAAAATAGTCGAGACATTTTGTTACGTCTTCGTTGAGCATTGATTCTCCAATAACGAGATAGTTTGTATGAGAAAAAGCTGAAACCTTGCCTGCTTTGTATGCGAGTTTGGTAACTGCTTCAGAAAGGTTTGTTGCTTTGTCAGTAACAAAATCGATTATTGCACTTTGACCTGGGGTTTCCGTACCTGGAGAAGTCTTTACCACCTGAGCGGTAAGCTGATAATCGTCGCCGTCTTTGTCAATGGCAAGCCCTGTTACAATTACCCTCATATTTAGTCTTGCCTGATAGCTGAGGCTTGTGGGGAACACTAACACAATAATTAGCAAAATAATTAAAACAATATGCTTTTTGAATTTATTCCTCATAAGCCACCTGCTCATTTTGAGTTTTTGCTTTTTGTTGTGACAACCTTTTCTTTTTTGTAGTTTTTGTTGCAATTTCCTGAAGTGATTTTATATTGATTTCTGGTTTAAAATTGTTTTGTTTGTTTTGTTTTTGAGAAGCTGAATTTGCATTATTTTTACCGATTTTTAAAGAACCATCTTCACTTAATGTATTTTTTCTGAATTTTGAGGTGTTTTTTGGGCTGTTTTTGCACTTTTTTTCTGTAATATTTTGATTTAATTTTGCGTTCTTTTGACTTTTGACTTTCATCACTAAACACACAATCACTATCAAGATAAACGACACCCATTTTGTGCTCGCTGAAACAACGCTCATATAACCTGTGAAAACGCTTTCTCTCAGGTGCGTATCAATAAGGTAAAACACATCAACAAAATATAGTGCTACAGCAATTACGATAAGCAAATAATTTTCTTTAATTTTTGGAAAGACATAATTCAAGCATTGCTTTGAAAAGAAAATACACGTACCACAGCTTAAAATCGTGCCGACCTCGGTTAAAAGTATCAAGAACCAATCAACCCTTCCAATGCCGACGCCAAGCATAGACTGCTCGGTTATTGTTGTGACTAAGCTTGGCTTCATTGCGGTATACACGCCGTAAATTCCGTTAAGTTCAACGAACAGAAACAAAATAAATGCAATTGTGAGCGAGTAGATTAAAATTGTCCACTTGAACTTTATATCCTTAGCGTGCCTGCCCATAAATAGAATTAAAAAGAAATCTCCAAACCAAAGGTTGAAATCTACAAACTTTGAAAGGATATTGCTAACATTTATTGTTTGGAAAGGAAGAACAGCTGAAAAATCTGCTTTGCTTGCACCAAAAATTGAAATCATAATGTAAGAAACGATAATCACAATAAAGTACAATTCAAAATTACGAGCGATGTTTGTGATGCCCGAGCTTGCGAGAAAATATATAGTAAAAAGCAATAAAAAGCTAAATACTACCCACGAAAGGTTGTCAAACAGAATGTGTTCAAACAGATTTTGTATTGATTCATACAAAAGTAGTCCTTGAATTAAAAAATAGAGAACAATTGCAAGCACCAAAATTTTTGAAAGTAACATTACAAAAATATTTTTGTTTTGAGGCATTATTGGTCTATTTTTTAATGTTTTTAAAACAAAAAACGCTAGAGCAATCCCAACAAGGTCAACAACAAAATATGCGAGTAGTAGCAAATAGCCATCTTTCCCCAAACTGTCATACAATATACTTGGAAGTTTTTGCACTTTTAGGGAAATTGTGGTAATAAAAAGCATTATGTAAAATTGTTTAGATGTCACGTTACCCCTCCCTTTTCTTTAAATTTGTTTTACTATGAAAATTTTTCGGTTTTTTTTCCATATTTTTGACAGATTTCTCTTTGCTTTTTGTTAAATTTTGTTGGTTTTTGTCTAATTTCTTAGATTTTTGTGTGCCAGCGTCGGATTTTGTAGGATTTTGTGTGCTTTCGTCTAAACCTGTAGGATTTTGTCGAGTTTTGTTTTTGTGTGCAATAAGCTCCGGCCTTGTGAGCATATTTTCGATGGGTTGTTTTATGAATGCGTCTTTCTTATCTTCCTTAATGCTAGGAGCGAGCGGTGAAAGATACGGAACTCCAAAACTTGTAATTTTGCAAAGATACGTCGTAAGGATTATAAACGCCGTTATGATTCCGTAAAGCCCAACAATTCCACCAATTGTTGTAAATAGAAGTCTAAGCATTCTAGTCTCGGCAATTTGGTTGGGAATTATGTATAGTGCCACGCTTGAAATTGCAACAACAACAATTGAGGGCGGGGAAATTATTCCAGCATCTACTGCGGTGTTACCAAGTGCAAGTGCACCAATAATTGAAAGGGCCATTCCAAGTGAGTTTGGCATTTGCAAGCTTGCCTCGGTGATGATTTCAAACAAAAATAGTACCAGCAAAATTTCTATCAGTGGCGGAACGGACAATCCCTCAATACTGCTGAGAAGCGTGATTAAAAAATTTATTGGTAAAATTCGGTAGTTAAAACTCTGAAGAGCAACGTAAATTCCAGGGATTAATATTGCAAAAATTAGCCCCACAAACCTCATAAGCCTTGCAAAAGAGGCAAAAGTTGGAATGGTGTAATAATCCTCTGGGCTCTGTAAATCTTCCATAAGCACAAAAGGAACAGTTAGAGCAATTGGCGAGCCATCAACAATTATACCAATCCTGCCCTCGAGAACTTTTGATGAAAAAACATCAGGTTTTTCAGTGTTGCCAACTCTTCTGAAAAATTTAACCTTATCACCCTCTAAAAACGACTCAATGTAATACGAATCAATAATCGCATCAATATCAATTTCTTGAAGTTTATCTTTTACCTCTTTTAAAATTTCAGGTTTTGCTATATTTTCAATATAAACAAGAGAAATTTTTGTGTGAGTTTTCCTGCCGATAAACATATCCTCAATCTTGAGCTCAGCCGTGCGAATTCGCTTGCGAACCAACCCCAGATTCGTGCCAATATCTTCAACAAACCCCTCTCTTGGACCTTTGACAACTCTTGAGGTTGGGGGCTCTTGCAAGCTTCTTTTTTCTGCACCAAAGACTGGGTAGCAATAAGCGGTGTCTTCAATAACAACAACTGCAGAACCATCAAGAATTTTTTGCAAAGCCTCACCACACTCAGTTACTTCTTCCATCGATGTTATAGTTATTCTTGATAGAATTTCATCAATTTTGTTGGTTTTGGCTTTTAATTTTGCGTTTTTTACATTTTTACTTTTTTGAGTTGCAAAAACTTTTGAGTCTTCCTGCAATTTTGAAAGCGGAGCAAGCAAACTCGCAGAAAAAATTTTTTTATCAACAATTTGCTCAATATAAAAAATCTTTACCGGAATATTTTCAATATTATAGCATTCAATTTTTATTTGCGATGACTCATCAAACGACTCTGAAATTTGCTCAGATAACGATAACATTTGATCCTTTGATTTTTTGACTTTTTTTATTGCATTTTCGCTGGCTGTTTTTGATGATTTCTTATTCTCTTTTTCCTGCATAGTAAACCTCTTTTTGTTAGTATTAATAATTTCATTGTTTTTTATTTACTTATTAGTATTTTTTTGCAGAAAAAAAAGAGGCGACTGCCTCTAATTTAAATGTGAAATTTTCTAATGAATTCCGTCTTTATAATTCTCCATCCAAATAGCAGATAAGCTAGTGCGATAATTGCCGTAAAGACAATGTTGATTTGATTAAGAAGCTTGAACGTATCTAGCTTGATTATCAAAAACAACGCTGAAACGAGTATTAAAATTAGTTCTATTGCAAAAAAGCTATACAGCATTTTTTTGCGATTTTTATTGCACATCACAATAAATGACAGAATGATTGCAACTAGCATTGACATTCCTGGGAAAACATAACAAACCAGCCAGTCGTTACTGCTAAAGATATAATTAGTTACAAGTAGCAGTGCTGAAACGCTGAAAAGTTGCAGAAATATTTTCTTGAACGGCGTGCTTCGGCTCATTATTGTATGGGAAACAAGCACCCACAGATAGAATATACCT
This sequence comes from uncultured Lachnospiraceae bacterium, assembly GCA_964520955.1. Lineage (GTDB taxonomy): Bacteria > Bacillota > Clostridia > Christensenellales > UBA1242 > RGIG1681. Next base: position 2,935 of record CAZFPH010000027.1, on the reverse strand, counting down.
AAAATCACAACGAGTGACCAAGGCACTGCTTCTGTTGCATAATTGATAAATACACACACACAAATTGCCAAAATGCTGAGAAGTACAAAGATTTTTGCAACAATTATTTTTGATTTTTTCACCTTTTCTTTTGGTTTTGATTCAAAAAGCTCTGGCGTAGTTTTTGGTTCAAGCTCGATAAGTTTGTTGTAGCAAAGCGGACAAATATCATTTGAGGTGTCAACTTCTACTTTGCAAATTTCACAATGTTTCATCTTTGCACCTCCTGATAGTTCCCGCAAACAGCAACATCAATATCATTTTCTTCCAACGTTCTAAAGAAAAACCTTTCCGCAATATTTTCTATATGCCTTCTTGAAAAAGTTATGAAGAGTTTGCCGTTGTAGCCAATAACTGACATGTTTTTCTGAGTGGTTCTTGACGCCTGAAGAGTAAAGTACATACTTTTTATGTGGCGGGCAATATCTGCAGGAAGTTCCACCTCACCAATATTTGAAAGGTTTGTGCTCTCTTGTTTGTTGCCCCTGACGTTATACGCAATCTTTAGCACCAATGTTTTTAGCCACCTTGGTACGATTTTCATTAAAATATTTTTTTCAGCACCTGTATTGAATTTGATTTGTGCGTCGAGCTGTTCGGTTGTGACCTTCGTTTTTAGTTGCTCGGTGCAAGATTTTATAACATCATCGAGAGATGCTGATTTTGAAAAATCATAGTCAATTCTAACAACCAAACTATAGTTTCTTTTTGTTTCGCTTGGGTGACGCTTTCTGATATTGACAGGAATTGAAATGCAAATCGTGTTATTTTTTTTGTTTTTATCTTCTAGGTATGCCTTATACAAAGAGTACATATAAAGTCCGCAAAGATAGCCTGTGATTGTAGTGTTGTACTTTTTTGCTTGGGTCTTAACCTTTTCGGTGTCACACTCTCCACAAATTATGCCCGTGCCAAATGTTTTAAATGGCGTTCCAGAAAGTTTGAAAGCCTTTTTTTCAGCAATCTTTTTTTCTTTAGATTTACTGGTTGTCGCCATAAACTTATCCTCAACCTCGCTTTCGAGTGTTGGGATTTCTACAGGCTTAACAAGCCCCTCTGTCTTGATGTCGTAACCTTTGTTTGCAAGGTACTGATATATTACCTGTTTCAAAAAATACAATCCGCCTGTGCCATCAGTCAGCACGTGATAGTACACAATTGTAATCTTGTTTTCAAGGTAATAAACTCTAAAAAGATAGTTGTCGTCGTACCTGAAGTCGATATATTCCATAAAATCTTTTGGTTCTTTTTGAACAACTGGAAGTTTATCGTTTTCTTCCAAGTAATACCAAAACATTCCTTTTTTGAGCCTAACTCTGAAAGTATCTTCACTCTTTATTACCTGATTGACACTTTCCTGCAAAATGTCTTTATCTATCTGTTCGTCCAAAACCGCACTAAAAGAAAAGGTGTTAGGGCTTTGTTTGCCACTAACAGGTGGGAAAATCATTGCTGCATTATCCAATCTTAGCCAATATTTACTCACTATGTTCTCCTGAGCGTTGTTTTAATTAATAAGTTTGTTGTTTAAACAATAAGGTACAACTTCATTTTTTAGTGTGTTAGATAAAATTTCAGTCCCACAAGAAGAATCATACCACATAAAAGCTTCAATTTCTTTAGATACTTGTGGGTCATCAATAAGTTCCCCGTTATACCTGAACACAAAAAAATGTATTTTTAAGCTTTTGTCGCTAGTTGCTGTTTCATCAAAATCCATAATAAATTCAAAGAGTGACTCGTCAAGCGAACTTATTTGAAGTTCTTCATAACATTCCCTAATTGCTGCTTGAAGCGGAGTTTCGCCGGCTTCGATTTTTCCACCAATCATTTGGTATGTTGCCCTTTTTCTGGGCTTGTCGATTAGCAATTTATTATCTTTAAAGAACATTGTACCAACAACTTGCATAAACATCTTCCTATTTTCTTTTCATCTATATCTTATAATAAATTTGTCCTTTTGCCAACACTTTTAATTGTTCTTTTCCAAAATACCCACCAAAACGTTCATATTTTTAAGTTTTTGACGAAAGAAAAAGGGCTTTTGCCCTTTGCTTTATAGTGCAAGTTTGTCTTCAATGTCTTGTTTTGGAAAGCCTAGAACTATCGAAAGTTCAGAAACAACACAGTCTTTAACCATAGACAGAATTTTTTGTTCCTGGCTTGTTATTTGCTTTCTTGGAAGTTTTTCTTTTCTGGTTTTGAGGGTTCTAAGCAGTTTTGCCCAGTCTGCAATGTTTCCGCTTTTTGCAATTTCGCTATACGCTTTAAGCCTATCTGCCTCACTTGAAACGACAATTTCTTCAGAGTTTTCAAACTCGTCAACAATATTTTTTGCCTCTGCTTTGCTAACAAGTTTGCGAATGTTTAAACTTGTGTCGACAGGCAGATAAACAAGCATATTGTTTGCGTTCTCAACAGGACGCAAAATATAATAAAGTTTATCTTTAATTGCACCAACAAAAGCGTCTTTTTTTATATCAACAATCTCACAAATTCCCTTTGTGCTCACACTAACAATGTTACCAATCTTTTCCATAATATCACCTCTAAATTCTGCGTATATTATAGCAAAAAATTTGGAAGCAATGTAAGTGTAAATTTTGTTTTTAATTGGATTTTTTTAGAATTTAACCATATTTTTGAGCGTGTTTTTCTTTGTTTTGTTCAAATTTTCTTCAAATTATTGCAATCATAATCCAATATTTTTACAGATTTTTTGGCATAAAAAAAGATGACCTAAGTCATCTTTGATTTATTTTTTAAGAAGTTCCATTAAGTAATCTCTGCCTTTTGCTTTTCCTGAACCCGGTTCTGGATCACCCATTAGCATTTCTGCAGGTGATGGACCAGCTTCAGCCATTGATTCTGGCTCAACAAGAACGTCGTTTTTCAC